>CALCGM010000235.1 GCA_937900985.1 uncultured Planctomycetaceae bacterium
CGGCGAATCGGCCTGGGCTCACCCCGAGCGGCCCCGAACGCTCGGCGAATCGGCCTGGGCTCACCCCGAGCGGCCCCGAGCGACCCACCTGAGCCCCGCATCAGCATTGCCGATGCGGGGCTCAGCGTGATGGCCCACTCGACCCGCCTTAAGCGGCGACGGCCTTCTCGAGGGCCGCAATCGCAGCGTCGTAGTCTGGCTCGCTGGCAACTTCGGGAACGAGCTCGGCGTAGACAACCGTGCCGGCAGCATCGAGCACAAACACGGCTCGAGCGAGGATCTTCAGCTCGTCGATAAGCAGGCCCCAGCCGGTGCCAAAGCTGCGATCCATGTAGTCGCTGCCGACTTTCATGTTGGTGATGCTCTCAGCGCCGCAGAAGCGGTTCATCGCGAAGGGCAGGTCGAGGCTGACCGTCAGGGCGGTTACCTTGTCGCCGAGGGCGGAGAGCCGCTCGTTGAACACTTTCGTCTGCGTCTGGCAGACCGGGGTGTCGAGCGACGGCACGACGCTGATGATCGCCGGCTTGCCGAGCAGGTCGGCCTTGCTGATGTGCTCCATACCGTTGGGGCCGTAGCTGGTGAGATCGAAGTCGATCGCTGCGGATCCCACGGCAACCTCGTTGCCGACGAGCGTGAGAGGATTCCCCTTAAACGTGACGGCACCGGGCCGCGTAACACTCGAACTCGACATGCATGTCTCCTTGTCCGTGGCCAGAAAATGGCCGTCTGCTCGCAGCCAAGGCCACACCGGCCTGCCGCCCCTCTCAGCAGTATGGGCATGCCCGCCCGTCGGACAAGCCCCGCGGCCGACCCGCCAAAACCAACCTTGTCGCAGGCTGCGTCGTCACACCATCATGCGGCCTACGGACAGGATTCACCCGGAGGGGAAGAGCCATGCGACCGATCGCCCGCTTGCTGCAGATGGCCGGGCTCACCATCCCCTTCCTGGCGATCATCCTGGAACTGTCCCACACGATCTCACTCGGCCAGATGCTGGTGATGCTCGTCGCTGCCGTCTGCTGCTTCTGGATTGGCCGCATCCTCGAAGGCTTCGCACGCTGATATGCACCCACTCCTGTTTTCGCCGCTGTATCGCACCTACCTCTGGGGTGGCCGCCGGTTTGCCGCCCACTTCGGCCGTCAGCTGCCCGACGGAGACACCTTCGCTGAGTCGTGGGAGCTGGTCGACCACGGCGAGGATCAGAGCGTGGTTCGCGAGGGGCCGCTCGCTGGAAAAACGCTCGGCGAACTCGTGCGGACGAGAGGCGAGGAACTGCTGGGAAGGCATGCGGGCATCGCGGCCTTTCCGCTGCTCTTTAAGCTGCTCGACGCGAAGCGGGATCTCTCGGTGCAGGTCCACCCCGACGATGCCCGAGCCGCGAGACTGAGCCCACCCGACCGCGGCAAGACCGAGGCCTGGTTTGTCGTCGATGCGGAGCCTGGAAGCCGCATCTATGCCGGGCTCCGCGACGGCGTGACCACCGACGATCTCCGTTCCGCGATCGCCGACGGCACGCTCGGCGACTGCCTGCATGCCTTTGAAGCCCAGCCTGGCGACTGCATTTTCATTCCCGCCGGCACCGTGCACGCCATCGGCGGCGGCCTGATGATCGCCGAAATCCAGCAGTCGAGCGATGTCACCTACCGGCTCTTCGACTGGAACCGGGTGGGGCCGGATGGCCAGCCTCGCCAGCTGCATGTCGACGCTGGATTGGAGGCAGTGACGCAGTTTGGGCCGGTGACACCACGCAGGGCAGCCGTCGAAGCGAGCGACGCCGCCTGCGTGTCGCCTCTGGTCGGCTGCAACTACTTTGGGCTCGACCTGCTCACCCCCGCACGCAGCGGCCAGAGCGAGTGGCAGCTCGGCGGCGACGACGCACCGCACTTCATCTCGGTGCTCAGCGGCACGATCGAGCTCAGCCCGGCCTGGAACATGCCCGCTCTCAAGGCGGGAGACTGCGTGCTGCTTCCGGCAGCCCTCGGCCCCCAGGCTCTCACCGGCACCCCAGGCACCCAGGCCCTCCACGTCAGCCTTCCCTGACTGTTTCGGGCAACCGGTTGGGACACGTGCAGCCGCCGGCAACGCCGGCTTGCCGCACTCGAGCTGCCGGGCAGCCGGTCGGGGGCACGCGCAGGCGGAGGTGAACTTTG
>CALCGM010000236.1 GCA_937900985.1 uncultured Planctomycetaceae bacterium
GGCGGCACTCGTGCGGAGCGGATCGTGGCTGAGCGTGGATGTGCATGCGGGCCTCTCTGGCGTCGAGAGACGGCAATCCCGATCCAATCGCGGCGGGGTGGCGACAAGTTCTCGTGAGACTCTGGGCAACGCGGGCGGCAAAGACCGCACCGCAGACGCTCTGGGGAGCAGCGGGCTCCCGCGAGAAAGAGGCCGTCCCGTCACAGCACAAAGCCATCACATGCCGCAGCTGCGGCAGAAAGCTTTCCGCGGATCAGGATGCCGTCACGAGCGTTTCTCAGAAGAACAAAAACAGGACCGTTTCAGTCGCAAGAGCGTTGCTGAAGAAGCCGCGAGGCTTTCTACAACTCGACCGCGTTCTGCAACGCCTATGCACAAGGATAGCGATCGCGTTCGCGCTGTCAAGCGTTTGCTGAAAAAAATTCTTTCGCACCCCATTCTTTCATGCAATAGCGTTGCACATGCGGCCAGTGGGGCTATGATCGCGGAACCCTCCGCCTTGCCACCATTCTCCGAGGAGCACGCCACGTGAACCCAACCGAACTTCCCCACCCCGCCAGCAACAGCAGCGCGGCAGGCCTGGCCGACAGCAGGCTTCCAGTGACCGTGCTTTCAGGATTCCTGGGCGCGGGCAAGACAACGCTGCTCAACCATGTGCTCGCCAACCGGGAGGGCCTGCGGGTGGCGGTGATCGTCAACGACATGAGCGAGGTCAATATCGATGCGGCCTTGGTGGGCGGCCCATCAGCACCTCCAGCTGCCCGCCTCAGCCGCACCGAAGAGAAACTGGTCGAGTTCTCCAATGGCTGCATCTGCTGCACGCTCCGTGAGGACCTGCTTGAGGAGGTGTCGCGGCTGGCCCGCGAGAGCCGCTTCGACTATCTCCTCGTCGAGAGCACCGGCATCTCCGAGCCGCTGCCGGTGGCGGAAACCTTCACGTTTGCCGACGAGGCCGGCGCGAGCCTCTCCGACATCGCCCGGCTCGACACGCTTGTGACCGTTGTTGACGCTCGCAACTTCTTCGACGACTACTGCTCGCGAGATGAGCTGTGCGACCGTGGGATCGGCCTCGACGAGACCGACAGCCGGGATGTGGTGCAGCTGCTGGTGGATCAGATCGAGTTTGCCAATGTGATCGTGATCAACAAGACCGACCTCGTCGACACACAGGATGTCGCCTACCTCGAGGCCATCCTCAGGAAGCTCAACCCCAAGGCTCGGCTGGTCCGAGCCACCGCCGCTGCTGTGCCGCTGGGCGAGATCCTCAACACCCGCAGTTTCGACATGGACGAAGCAGCCAGCCATCCCGGCTGGCTGGCTGAGGCCCCGGGCACACACGTGCCAGAGACCGAGGAATACGGCATCTCCAGCCGGGTGTTTCAGGCCCGCCGGCCGCTGCATCCGCAGCGGTTCTGGGACCTGATCACGGGGCCAGCCTTCACAGGGGTGATTCGCTCCAAGGGCTTCGTCTGGCTGGCCACGCGATCCGACTTCGCGGGCGTCTGGTCGTCGGCCGGCTCCGTGTCGAGCCTGCAGTACGCCGGCACCTGGCTGGCAACAGCACCGGAAGAGGAATGGCCCGAGGATCTCGACCGCAGCGAGGTCGATGAGATCTGGGAAGAGCCCTGGGGCGACCGGCGACAGGAGCTGGTGATCATCGGTGCCCGCATGGCCGACGATCTCCTCGAGCAGCTTGAGCAGTGCTGCCTCACCGACGCCGAAATGGCCGTCGGCCAGGAGGCCTGGCTCGACCTTCCCGACCCCTTCCCCGCCTGGCGGCTCACCAGCGAAGGCGACGGCGAAACGCTCGACTAGCCGCCGCCCGCCGCTCGACGTCCAGCGCTGCCGCAGCGGTGGCACTCAGCCGTTTTTTGACAAAAGCCGCAAAACGCATACATTTTGATAGCCCAAAAAAAAGTTTTTGAGGAATCAAAATGTTGCAGCGTCGCCGACGATCGGCGTTTAGTCTTATCGAACTGCTCGTGGTGATTGCGATCATGGGGGGCCTGGTCGGCCTGCTGCTTCCCGCGGTGCAGGCAGCGCGAGAATCGGCCCGCAGGATGCAGTGCGCGAGCAGCCTGCGACAGCTCGCGCTGGGCATCCTGAACCACGAGTCAGCCACACGCCGGCTGCCGGCAGGCTACCTCTGCGATGTGGAGCGATCTGATCGAGATGCCACCACCTTCGACGCCCCTCCCGGCAACGGCTGGGGCCTCCAGATCGCCCCATTCATCGAGGAAACGGCGGTCGGCGATGCTTTCATTCGAAACGATGATCGCAGCCTCGGCATCATGCATCCTGCCAGCCGCGAGCTTGTGGCCCGTGAGCTGGCGGTTTTTCTCTGCCCGTCTTCGAGTGGCGAGAGGGCTGCTTTCGCGGTGCGAACACCCTCCGGCGGGGCTCATCCATCAGGACTCCGGCTCGGCCGCTCCCACTACGTCGCCAACGCAGGCCACACAGAGCCGTGGGGGGATCCGCTCCCGAACTGGGATACCGTGGCGAACGGGCCGCTGTACCGCAACTCGTTCTTGAGGATCTCCCAGATCAGCGACGGCATGTCGCAGACGGTGTTTCTTGGTGAGCACTCCTCCTCGCTCTCGGAGAAGTCTTGGGCGGGTGTTGTCCCTGGCGGTGCGAGCCACCCCACGCCGATCTTCGCCTCACGAGTAGGCACCGAGCCTGATGCAGCCGCCACACTCGTCCTTGTTCACAGCGGTCCGGCCTCATCAGAACTGGACGTGATCCATCCCCCAAACGATCCCGTCGCCCACGTCTGCCAGATGTATGCCGAGCACCCAGGCGGCGCCAACGTCTCGTTTGGTGACGGCTCAGTGCGGTTCATTGCCGACTCGATCAACCACGATGTCTGGGCGGCGGCATGCAGTCGCAATGGAGGCGAGGTGGCTCGTGTCGACTGACAGTCATCAAGAAACCGGCTGGCAGTCGGCTGTCACACGCCATTGTCGCACGCCTCTGCTGATGCTGGCGGCGTGTCTCGCCTGCGGCTGCCGCCCCACGCCGCAGGTCCCCTCAGCAAACCTCGTCTACTCGGCGGCCCTGCGCACGGCCACCAACACCCGCAATCTCGAGCGGCTCCGCACCGCCGAGCAGCGGATCGACAATGACCATGCCGCTGGCTTGATCG
>CALCGM010000237.1 GCA_937900985.1 uncultured Planctomycetaceae bacterium
CAGCCCGCGAATCGAGCCGCAGGCCCGACTCGGCGGCGTCGGCACCGTGGCATGCCGTGCAGCGAGCCACCACGAGCTCGCGAGCGGCCGCATGGGGATCCTGCGAATCGGCGGGGGCTGCTTCAGCCGCCGCTGCCGGCCAGCCGGCCGAGAGGATCAGCAGGGCGATGCCAGAGGCGACCGCCCAACGTCGCGCAAAACCGGAATCCGAGCACGGCTGTGAGCCATTCGCTGGTGTGCATTGCTTCATGGCTTCCCTCTGTCGGGGCCCGATCGGGCGACCGTCGCTCCCACCGTCTATTGTGGCATGAATCTGACGCCGGATGCACGCTGCGGCGTCATGGCCATCCGCATTGGTTCGCGGGCAGTGACATGCTCGTCGTCGACAAACGGTGGTGGGCGGACATTGAAGATCTGTCGACAGACTGTTAGAGTTTAGAGAGTCAGGGGTCGGGGAATCTCAGCTCTTCGCGGAGGACGTGTTCGACGGTGGTATTCCGCGCTTTTCGATCGCGGCTGCCTGCGCTGGTTCATGCAACGCATGTCGAAGGGGCATGAGCGGCTTGCTGGGTTTCTTCGCCCTCGTTCTTTTCTTTTCCCATCTGCTTGTATCCAAGGGGACATTTCCCATGTCGAGGTCACACAGATTTTCATCGCGTGTCGGTCGGCGTTTGCGTGGTTTCACGCTCGTGGAACTGCTCGTCGTGATCGCCATCATCGGCGTGCTCGTTGGGCTGCTGCTGCCCGCAGTTCAGTCGGCTCGTGAGGCCGCTCGGCGGTCGAGCTGCATGAACAACATGAAGCAGATTGGGCTCGCGATGCACAACCATCACGATTCCAAGGGCGACTTTCCTCCAGTGGCCACCTTCGGCCAGCCGGGGGCCTTTCCGCAGCGGGCGAGCCACCACACCTGGTGCACCTACATCCTTCCCTACATGGAAGAGACCGCCCTGTTTGACTCGGTCGACCTGAAGCTCCCTGCCTGGGGCCAGCCGATTGTGGGCCAGACCGTGAACGTGCTGCTCTGTCCTTCGGACGGAGGCTTTCGCGAGCCAAAAGACACCCACGGCATTGGCGTGACCCACTATCTCGCCAATGGCGGCTGGCACTGGTGGGAAGGGTCTGCTGCTCCCGGTGCACCACTGCTGCCGGGCGTTGACTATATGGGCGCCTTCCCTGGCGGTGACGCCTTGAACATGCGCGACTTCAAGGACGGCACGTCCAAGTCCATCCTGATCGCTGAAGGCAACTCGACTGGCTACAAGCCGCTCTCGGATCCCTGGATGAAGAACGGCGTTGGTGTGCCACGTCTGGCAAACGGCGAAGGTGTCTTCCACTCCGCCTTCGTGTTCACCGGCATGGGCGGCCGGTGCTGCGAGTCGGGGCAGTACCATGAAGTCGATGATTCGGGAGTGAAGGCAGCATGGAACTGGTTCCGTGCCGGTCCGCACTCCTACATGCCGAGCTACATCAATGCCTGGGGGCTCAATAGCGAGTGGCCTGGGCCCGGCAGCATTCATCCGGGGCTCGAGGGCTGCCTGATGGCTGACGGCTCGGTGACCTTCGTCAATAGCGAGATCGATTATCCGTCGTGGTGTGCTCTCAATGGGATCGCCGACAAGCAGCGGCCCGAGTATTGAGCCACCGTCTGATGGCCCTGTCGCTGACAGGGTGAGCATTCATGGTGCGAAGGCTCCGGGCCGTTCCGGAGCCTTCGCTGTTGCAGCAGGAGCCGTTTCACCTTCGAGGAGTTTCTTTCATGCGTTTTGTCTTGTGTGCCTGTCTGTTTTCGCTCGTCGTGGCGGTCGGTTGCTCAGGGCCAAAGCAGCCTGAAGCGGATCCCAACTTCAAGCCCACCACGAATCCCAGCGACATCACCATCCCTGATCAGATGAAGCAGAACTCGCCCTCTGGCGGCTGAACGTGTCGCAGGGAATAACGTCATCAGCGGGCCACTGGTACGAGGTGCCAGTGGCCCGCTCTTTGCGCTGGCGGCCTTCCGCTCAGGGAAGCCCGGTGCTGCCCCTCCGGCCGCTCGCCTCGGCCCTCCCTGGCCTCGGGTCGCTCTCGTTCCACTCGCTTTCGCCCTCCAGGCTTCGCTCGTTCCACTACGCCGGCTGGTCAGCACCGGGCTTCCCCTCGCTCCCGCTTTCTTCGGTATGTTCAGTGAGATCGATCGCGTTTGGAGAACTTATTAATGATCGGTGAGAGCACGCGGGCTTGTGACTTCCCAAGCCTCGTTGGACGCACCTACCTCAACACGGCTGCTGAGGGCATTCCGCCGCCGTGTGTGGCGGAGGCGCTCGCGCAGTATGCGGCTGACAAGCAACTGGGGATGGACGGGCGGCTGCGGCATGAGGCTCAGTGGAATGCGCTGCGAGCGGCGGCGGGTGAGCTGTTTGGACTGACAGCAGACGAGATCGGAATCTGCTCCTGCGCCTCCGAAGCCTTCAACCTGGCCTCGCTGGCGCTCCGGCTCCGTGAAGGCGACGAGGTGGTGATTACCGATCTCGACTTCCCAGCAGGGGCCACCCCTTGGCTGCAGGAGATCTGCCCCGCGACCGTCAAACTCTGGCAGGCCCGCGCGGGCGCTCTTTGC
>CALCGM010000238.1 GCA_937900985.1 uncultured Planctomycetaceae bacterium
CAGCGTCTTCTGCTGCGTCGGCCGCTCGGGCCGCGGCGAGATCCTGCACACCTCCCCGGATCGGCTGCGAGAGTTTCTCGAGGCCAACCTGCTCGCCGCTGTCGAGTTGACCACCGCGACAGCCGACGATGTCGCCCGAGCCGGAGGCAGCCTGGTCTACATCGGCAGCCTCGCCGGCAAGCTGGCCAGCCCCTTCGTCGGGCCCTATGCCGTCGGCAAGGCGGCGCTGGCCGCCTACGCGGATGCCGTCAGGCTCGAACTGACTCCTCGGGGAGGCCATGTGCTGCTCGTCTCGCCCGGTCCGATCGGCCGCCGCGAGGACGATCCCGCGGCCGACGCCGCAAGCGACCGCTACGCCGCCGAGATTCGCGACGCGGGGCTTCCTCCCGAGGCCGCCGCTCCCGGCGGCACCAAGAGCCTCAGGCCCCTCGATCCCGACACGCTCGCCGCCCGTGTGCTCGACGCCTGCCGCCGACGCCGCAGCGAGCTGGTCGTGCCCGGCAAGGCAGCCCTGCTGGCCGGCGTGATCGACTGGTTCCCCGACGCCGGACGACGGCTTCTCGCCCGGTTTACCTCGCGGTCGTAGTGTCAGCCGTCTCACCCACCGCCAGAGCCCTCGCATGCCGTTCGACACCGACCTCGCTCAAGACTTCTTTCGCGTTCCGCCGGGGAAACCCTTTCGGCTCGCCGACCACGATCCGGCCTGGGCCGGCAGCGAGAAGATTCCCAAGGCGAAGCGGAAGGCGATCAGCAAGCAGATTCTGAAGGAGAGCCGCCAGCATCTCACCAGCACGCAGGAGCTGCTCTATGCCGCCGACAGCTGGAGCGTGCTGGTGATCTTTCAGGCGATGGATGCCGCAGGCAAGGACGGGGCGATCAAGCATGTGATGAGCGGCGTCAACCCGCAGGGGGTGGAGGTCACGAGTTTTCAGCATCCTTCCGCCGAAGACCTCGACCACACCTTTCTCTGGCGGTGCATGAAGCGGCTGCCGGAGCGAGGCCGGATCGGCATCTTCAACCGGTCGTACTACGAAGAGGTGCTGATCGTGCGGGTGCATCCGCATCTGCTTGCCGCACAGCGGATTCCCGAGGTGACCCCGCAGCCGCAGACCTGGCAGCAGCGGTTCAACGACATCAACGCCTTCGAGGAACACCTCGCCCGCAACGGCACGGCGATCGTGAAGTTCTTTCTCAACGTGTCGCGGAAAGAACAGAAGAAGCGGTTTCTCGACCGGATCAATGAGCCCGACAAGCACTGGAAGTTTTCCGCTGCCGACGTGGCCGAGCGGGAGCATTGGGATGCCTACATGGCCGCCTACGAGGAGGCGATCGCCGCCACCAGCACCCCCCACGCCCCCTGGTATGTGGTCCCCGCCGACCACAAGTGGGTCAGCCGTGCGGCAGTGGCCGCCATCCTCTGCAGCACGATCCGCAGCCTCGGCCTTGCCTGGCCCGCGGTCGACGCGGCAAAGCAGCAGGCGATCCACGACGCCCGCCTCCGGCTTGAAGCAGAATAGAAGCATCGCGGGCGACGCCCCCGTGACAACCGACCGCCAAGGCAACGCTATGGGGAAGCACGCCGCCAGCGACACGATCTCTCCTCAGCCCGCTTCGACGCCGGTTGCTGAGGCTGCCCGGGAGCTGATCGACCAGCGGCTCACGGCGGTCCGCGAATGCCTGCGGAAGGCGCTGCACAGGCCCAAGCGGCGGCGGCAGCACATCCACGCCCTGCGGGTGGCCACGAGAAGGGCCACCGCGGCCGTCGACCTCTTTCGCGACTGCCTGCCCAAGCCGATTCGCAAGGAAGCGCGGGCCGCGCTTCGATCGCTGCGAAAAGCCGTTGGGGGGGCACGCGACTGGGACGTGCTCCTCGAGGCGCTGGCCACAACCATGCACGCTGCCGCCCCGGCTGATCTCCCGTCGCTCGACATGCTCACCGGTTGGGCCCTGGCGCATCGCTCACAGGCACAGGCCGCCCTGGAGCAGGCGGCCCACGACTGTTCGCCACGGACCCTGAAGAAACTCCAGGCCCGCGTCGTGGCTGCTGTTCGCTGGAAACAGAAGCCTCAGCCCAGCCTCGGCAGTTTCGCCCGGCCGAGGATCGGCCAGCGGCTGGGCGATCTCGCTGCCCTTGCCGATCGCGACAACGATGCCTGGTCGATGCTCCACGAAGTCCGCATCGCCGGCAAACGGCTGCGATACACGCTGGAGGTGGTCGCAGGCTGCGTTGATCCGGCCATGGTCGAGCATGTCCAGCCGGCCCTGGTGCGTCTTCAAGAGGTGCTCGGCGGCGTCAACGACAGCTTCACCGCGTCGCGGCTGCTCGAAGACATCCTCAGCAGCATGCAAGACACCACGCCTGCCGTGGCCGACCGCTACCGGCCTGTGCTGGAGCGACAGATCGCTGAGCACCAACAGCGGATGCTCAACGGCCGCGAAGCGTTCACAGACTGGCTCAGCGGCTGGCACCGCCTCGCGATCCAGCACACGCTCAAGGGCATCTCCAGACACAGCAGCTGACACGCAGATGCCATCAGGATCGTGAGCCCCTCCCGCCCGATCTCGCCGCCGAGGCTGCCGAACCGCGTTCGTGTGCCAAGCCAAGAAGGTATGCTCACTCACGGGGGGCTGTGAGATCCCCTGAGACCTTCGGGGAGTTTCCGTATGCATGCTTCTTCTTTTTCGTGGTGGCAAACCGCGATGCTGATCGCGGTGGCCCTCCTGGCTCCACGGTCGCTTGGGGCCGCCGAGCCGGTCGCCCACTCCTTCCTGGGCGTTGGCAAGGCCAACCAGGTGGTGATCATCGGAGAAGACAACCAGCAGCAGTGGCACTACCCCGTGCCCGCGAGCGATGGCTGGGTGTTGCCCAACGGCAACGTGCTGCTGGCGGTCTATCCGACGGCCGACTATCCGGGCGGTGGCGTGATTGAAGTCGCGCCCAAGACCAAGGAGGTGGTCTTCCGCTATCAAGGCCAGCAGGCAGAAATCAGCACCGCCTGCAAACGAGACGACGGGACCTACCTGATCGTCGAACTCGGGCCCACGCCCCGGGCCATCGTCGTCAACGCCGCCGGCGGCATCGAGAAAGAAACTCAGCTCCAGTGCCAGGTCGACAACGCCCACATGCAGACACGCATGCTGCGAGAGCTGCCAAATGGCCACTACCTCGCGCCACACCTGCTCGACTTCGCGGTCAAGGAATACGACCCTGAAACCGGCGACGTGCTCACGGTGTTTCCCACTGACGACCGAGGCCGCGACAAGCGCGACTGGCCGTTTACCGCCATCCGCCTCGCCAACGGCAACACGCTCATCGGCTGCACGAATGGCAATCGCGTCATCGAAGTTGATGAGGAGGGCACGATCGTCTGGAGTGTCACCAACGACGACCTCGGCGAGGCCCTCCTCGACGACGCCTGTGGCGTGCAGCGGCTCCCCAACGGCAACACCGTGATCACGAGCTACCACGCGACAGGTGATCGCGTGAAGCTCTGCGAGGTCACCCCCGACAAGAAGGTTGTCTGGCGGTACAGCGGCATGACTGCCGGCTTTCACCACTTTCAGATTCTGACCACCAACGGCGAGCCGCTGACCAACACCACCCTGAAATAAGCAAGTCCATCATGCACCCGTCACGCCTTTCCCCGTTCGCCGCCTTCGCGGTCGTGGTGTCGGTTTTTTCAAGCATCGCCATCGCAGCTGAACCGACGCGAATCGTGATGATCGCCGGCGACCCGAGCCATCCCTCGGGCCAGCATGAGTTCAACGCCGGCACGATCCTGCTCGCGCGAGCCCTCAACGAGCAGAGCGGGCTGCCGGTGCAGGTGGATGTCGTGCACAACGGCTGGCCCGCGGATGAAGCGATCCTCGAAGGGGCTGCCGCGATCATCGTCTACTCCGACGGCAACGAGCGGCATCCCACCTTCAGCCATGAGGAGGTCATTGATCGGCTGATGGGGCAGGGCGTGGGCCTGATGTGCATGCACTACGCCGTCGAGGTGCCCGCGGGCCCGCGGGGAGCGTTTTTCAAAAAATGGATCGGCGGCCACTACGAGGCGGGCTTCTCCTGCAACCCGCACTGGACGGCGACGGTCACCCCCACGCCCGACCACGCGATCGCCCGAGGCGTGCCGACGTTTGCCGCCAACGACGAGTGGTACTACCGGATGCGGTGGGCTGAGCCGAAGACCGCGGTCGATCTCCTCACGGCCACACCCACGCGCGACCGCATCAACCGCTACATCCACTGGACGCCCGCCGGCGAGCAGGCCCTCGGCAGCACGCAGACCTTGATGTGGGCGGTCGAGCGGCCAGACGGGGGCCGCGGCGTGGGCTTCACTGGAGGCCACTGGCACCGCAACTGGGCGGTCGACGACTTCCGTCGCCTCGTGCTCAATGCGATCGTCTGGACAGCCAAGCTCGACGTTCCCGAGGGAGGCGTTGCGTCCGAGCCCGTCACTCAGCGGCAGCTCAACGAAAACCTCGACCCCAAAAAGACGATGGTGCACGTTGCCCTGCCATCGGAGGCCGATCTCACGCAGCCCCAGGCCGAGCCGGTCGAGTTTCGCTGGCCGGGGAAGGGCTGAGCGTGCGGCCGCAGACACCGCGTGAGCCGTCGCCAGGTCGCTGCCGCTGCCGCGGGCTGCCGCGGCGCCCTTGGGCACGACAAACGCCCCCGTCGGCGGTATACCTTAAGGTCCTCCGGCAGAGAAGACCGGAGCAGGGGAGTGATGGCAGTTTCAGACACACCGCATTTTGGCGAGGAGTGAGCTTTGATGGCAGAGGCGTTTACCGGCATTGAGAAGATCCGCTACGAGGGCCCGAGCTCGACCAACATGCTCGCCTTCCGCCACTACGACGCCGACGCGCTCGTGGAAGGCAAGCCGATGCGGGACCACCTCCGCTTCGCTGTCGCCTACTGGCACGCCTTTCGCGGCACCGGCGCCGATCCCTTCGGCCCCGGCACGATGCTCCGCCCCTGGGAGGCCGCCGTCGACTCCGCCGACAACGCCGTGGCCCGCGTCGACGTGGCGTTTGAGTTTATGGAGAAGCTCGGGGTCGACTACTACTGCTTCCACGACCGCGACGTTGCTCCCGAAGGTGCGAGCCTGACGGAGGCCAACGCCAATCTCGACCGCGTGGCCGACGCCCTCGCCGCGGCCCAGGAGCGGACCGGCATCAAGCTCCTCTGGGGCACCGCCAACCTCTTTAGCAACCCCCGCTACGTCCACGGCGCCGCGACCAGCTGCAACGTGGAGACCTTTGCCTACGCCGCGGCCCAGGTGAAGAAGGCGATCGAGGTCACCCACCGCCTCGGTGGCGCCGGCTACACCTTCTGGGGTGGCCGCGAAGGCTACCAGTGCCTCTGGAACACCGACATGAAGCGGGAGACCGACCACCTCGCCCGCTTCATGCACATGGCGGTCGACTACGCCAAGGAG
Source organism: uncultured Planctomycetaceae bacterium (assembly GCA_937900985.1). Taxonomy (GTDB): domain Bacteria; phylum Planctomycetota; class Planctomycetia; order Pirellulales; family UBA1268; genus M30B53. Next base: position 5,442 of record CALCGM010000238.1, read on the forward strand.
ATCGGCTTCACCGGGCAGTTCTACTTCGAGCCGAAGCCCCGCGAGCCGATGAAGCATCAGTATGACTTCGACGCGGCCACCTGCATCAACTTCCTGCGGGCCTACGGCCTTGAGAAGCATGTGAAGATGAACCTCGAGACCAACCATGCCACGCTTGCCGGTCACGAGATTCAGCACGAGCTGGAATATGCTGGCATGCAGGGCTTCCTGGGCTCGGTCGACGCCAACACAGGCGACACGCTCGTGGGTTGGGACACCGACCAGTTCCCCACCAGCATCTACATGACCACGCAGATGATGTACTCGATCCTCAAGTACGGCGGGCTCGCGCCCGGTGGCATCAACTTCGACGCCAAGGTCCGCCGCGAGAGCTTCGAGCCGGTCGATCTGTTCCACGCTCACGTCGGCGGGATGGACGTCTTCGCCCGGGGC
>CALCGM010000239.1 GCA_937900985.1 uncultured Planctomycetaceae bacterium
GCGACGAGACTTTTGCCGCCTGCCGAGCTTGGACCATCCGCGGGCGGTCTTCCACACCCTCCGGCATTGGGGCACGCAGGCCGCTGCACTACGCGGCGCGGTTTTTGCGGGCGAGTTTTCGCAAGCGGCGGCGTTCGGCCTTGCTGAGGTGGCGGTCGTCGGGGATGTCGTCGCCGCTGGCGTCGATGGCGGCGGTCGTTGCCGGGAGGTCGTGTTCTGAGGGCAGGCAGTCGCCGTTCTCCTGCAGCTGCGGTGACGTCGGCTGCTGGTCTTCCTGCTCAGCGAAGCCTTCATCCCAGGAGGCGGGCTCGTCGGCAGAGGGCTCGTCTGCTCGTGCCAGCTCCGCTTCGGAAGCCGCCAGTTCGTCGTCGGCAGCGGCCTGCTTCTTGTCGACGGTCGGCTCGGAGGCTGCGGCACCGCGGGGCGGCCGGCTGGGCTTAGCTGTGCGGCTGCGGGCTGGCCGTGGGGCGACGAGCCCTCGGGCCTCACGAATCACGCCTCGGCTGGCAACCAGGGTGCCGATCGCGGCCAGGGCGGGGGCAAAGATGCGAGCCGCATCGCCGGCCAGCTGCCAGGTCGACACGTCGCCAAACGGCCAGTGGGCCGGCTGCCAGCCAGCTGCGACGCCGAGGCTGATGCCTTCGGCAGCAAGCCAGGCCACGAGAGCCCCGCCGAGCCACAGGCCCGTTGAAAGCCTCTGGGTGAGCGGCAGCACCGCCCAGGCTCCGATTGAGAGCAACGCCGTTGCCGCGAGCATCGTCCACCAGCCGCGACCAGCAGACGCGAGATCCCAGCCCGTTGCCTCGGTCATCACGGTGGCCACCATCGGACCGATGGGCAGCACGAAGGTCAGCCCGCCAACCGCGAGCATCAGGCTCAGCCAGCCCCAGGCTCGGAAGCGGCCCTGGTGGTCATCGAGCCGGTGCCGCCGCACGTTTCGGGTGGCGGCGGCCAGCGAGGCAGCCAGCAGGAAACTGGCCAGGCCTGCCGCAGCGGCCAGCCCCTGCGTCGATCGCAGATCGACGACAGACCGCACCGCAGCGGTGGTGTGCTGCCATCGCTCGCCGAGCATGGCTTCCAGTGAGAAGAGGGGGCCGCGGAAGAAGGCGAGTCCGCTCAGCGTCGCAGCGGGCAGCAGCAGCCCAGCGACAGCCGCGAGGAAGGGAAACGTGCGAAGCGGGATCCGCGTGGCAGACGACGCATGGTGTTCTGGAAGGGCCATCTGGGCGTAGAGCCCGGGCCTCCGCTCGGGGGGCTGTGGCGGCGTCTTCGCGGCGGGCTCGGCTGCGGGCATGGCGGCATGGCCGGCAGCCACCAGGCGGCGGCGGACATCGCGACGCTGGCTTCCCTGAAACGACGGCATGGTGACTGGTCAGCTCCTCATTCGAGACAGGCCGGCGGCCGATTTTTTCTCCGCCCCTCCGCGTGCAGACTCGGCCGCAACGCAGCTGCGGGTTGAGGATGCTTTCTCGCGTCGGGGCAACCGCTAAGCCCTGTGCAGCCTGCCAGCCGCAGCAGGCCTCGCGGCAGTTCGCCATGCCGAGGTGATTGTTTGCGCGGGGATGCTCCGCTATCCTCCCCGCGGGCGGTTGCTGGTGCCTACGATGCTGGCAAACCGTTGTTGGTGAGTCCCCTTCCCTCTGGTCTGGAGTCGTCTGTTATGGCCTACACCCTGCCCCCGCTCCCGTATGCCTTCGATGCCCTCGAGCCGCACGTCGACGCGCGGACCATGGAGATCCACCACGACAAACACCACGCGGCTTATGTCGCCAACGTCAACAAGGCGCTCGAAGGCAGCCCCCTGGCCGACAAGCCGATCAACGAGCTGATCAGTGATCTGGAGCAGGTTCCCGAGGCGATCCGCACGGCCGTCCGCAACAATGGCGGCGGGCATGCCAACCACACGCTCTTCTGGGAGTCGATGGCCCCCGGAAAGGGTGGCGAGCCAACCGGAGCCCTTGCCGACGCCATCCGTGGGCAGCTGGGCGGCTTTGAGAAGTTTCGGGAAGACTTTTCCAAGGCGGCCATGACCCGCTTCGGCAGCGGCTGGGCGTGGCTCTCCGCCGGCGCCGACGGCAAACTGCTCGTCGAGAGCACCGCCAATCAAGACAGCCCCCTGATGCACGGCAACACGCCGCTGCTGGGCATCGACGTGTGGGAGCACGCCTACTATCTGCACTACCAGAATCGCCGTGCCGATTACGTCGCCGCGTTTTTCAACGTGATCGACTGGGACGTGATCGGCCAGCGGTTCGCATCGCTGTGATCTCGTCAGGCTGACGGCAGCCTCGCGTGCAGAAAAACAGATCGCCAGCCCGGAGAGGGGCGGCGGGGCTCCCTCCCCGCTTGCCCCTCTTGCCGTTTCGTGGCCACCAGGCCCCCGTTTGGCCTCCTCGCGAAACCTGCGGTTGACGCCAGGGCCCGGCGAACCCTATCTCCCCGCCACGTGGAGCCCCATCCACCAGCCCGGAGATCGATCATGAGATGCCGTTGGGCCCGTTGGGCCGCTGTTGTGTTGCTTGCCCTCCCCTGTGGTGCAGGGTGTCGCCTCGGAGGAGGCTCTGGCATGGCCAGCTGGCTGCCCGGCGGTGGCTCCTCGCTCGGCGAGGGAGAAGAGCTTGCCTCGGCGCCAGCTTTCGAAGGGGAGGTCGTCAAGCCGTCGGCCCAGGCCACTCCCTACCCAACCACATCAACACCCCAGGGGTATGTCGTGCCTGAGGCTGGCGAGGCCACTCCGCCGGCCCTGGTGTCCACCTCGCAGCCGCCGGCAGACGCTGCGGTTGCCGGCCGCACGCCCCCGATCACCTACGGCATGAAGCCCGCTGAGGTCGCGGCGATCAGCGGCGGTCCGCAGGCAGCCGGAGCGATCGCACCCGGAGCCGTGAGTCAGCCCGCCGCCGACACCATCGCGGCCCAGGATGGCCCCTACGCGCCCCTGGGGGGCCCGGCCGCAGCCGTCTCGGCACCCCCGCCAGCCGACACCGTGGCCGCCGGCTTCTCCGCTGCTGGTGGCACGTCCGCTGGCGCGTACCCTCCCGAGCAGTCTGTCGGGCTCGCGCCCGCCGCCAGTGAAACGGTGGCCATGCCCGCCTCGCCGCCCGCAGCCGCCACCGGCTTTGGGGCCCAGCCAACCGCCCCTCCGCAGCCCTCATCCGCGTTTGCGGCGGCCCCCCCCGCGGCCGCAGCGGGCTCCGCCTTTGCCGCGGCCGAACCGGCCCCACCCAGCGGTGGTTCGGCTTTTGGTGCCACGGCCGCTCCCCAGGCGGCCGCGCCGACCGCCTCAGCCTTTGGGCAGCAGGCTGCTGTGCCGCAGGGGTCTGTTGCCGACTCGCCTGTTGCCGGCTCGCGGTATGCGGCCGCCACGGGGAGCCGTTTCGGTGGGCCGTTGCCGCCTCCGGCTGCCCCGGCTGATCAGGCAGCCCAGGCTTCTGCGTGGTCGGCAGCGGAAACGGCCCCGCAGGCCTCGTTCGGCAGCCCGCCGGCTGAAGCCAACGGAGCTGCCTTCGACGTGGCCGGCGACGGAGACGCCATCGGGCAGGCCACTCCCGATGCGTTTGGTGCCAGCGCGTCGCAGCAGCAGTCTGACGCCAACGCTCGCCCAAAACGGCGGCCCGATCCGATGTATCGCCCGGCGGGAACGTCGAGCTACCGGACGTCCGAGCCGATCTTCTCCGACGAGCCTGCCTCGCAGTCACCCGTGCAGATGGCAACCTTTGAAGAGCCGGTCGCAGAGCTGCCGCAGCAGTGAGCCGCCCGCAGCTGACGCGACTGCGACCTGTCGGTGGAAAAAGCGATCCACGGCCTTTTTCCACGGAAGCGACGCCCCCAAAGCCGAGGTTTTTGGGGGTTGCCGGTCGCCGCATCCTGCGGCGGCAGACGTGGTGCATCGTCTGCTACCAGCCCATCACCATGTTTGACTCGATCACCTTGCGGGCTCGCTCAAGGTCGTCGCCCGTTTCGTGCATGTAGAGCCGGATGGCATGGACCTTGTCGCCAGATGCCTTCGAAAGGCATTCGCGGGCGGTGTAGCAGGGGTCGCTGTTGGATGTGGGAAGTCCCAGGGCAGACTTCGAGATCACCCAGGTATCGCGGGGGCGGCGGGTGAGCCGCATGATCGGCTCGCCCGGATAGGCATCGGCCACTACCTGACGAGCGGCATCCTCGTCGGCAGCCCACGAAATGATGATGTGGGCGACCGTCTCGATTTCAAACAGTGGCATTGGCTTCTCCGCGGTCGCAACCTGACAGGCCTGAGGGTCAACGTCTCATGCCGCCTCCGTGAGGCATGAATCTACGGTAGCCTGTGAACGGGCGTCAACGAGACGGCTCGATTCTCGCCGGGCCCTTGGCCTTCGCAGCGGATCGCTGCCTGGGCGGCTGCCGCGTCGTTTCACCCGCAGTCGGTGAGGCTATGATGGTGCGTGGCAGGGCGGCGGCGAGTCTGGTGGGCCGCTGCCAAGGCCGTCCTGGCTGGAGAGGAACTGGCTTCGCTCCTGCCTGTTCTTTGTGATCTGGGGCACATCCACGGGGGCACTGCAGATGGGCCAGGCCTACGACGACCTCGGTTTTCCGATTCCTGCGGAGTTTGACGTTCCTAACGCGGACGGGCGGGTCCGTCGTCCCCGCCGGCCGGCCGGCCCCACCAAGCGATGGCTGGTGCTGCTGGTGGCGGTGGGGATCGTGCTGCCCGCGGTGGTCGGCCCTGAGCTGGTCCCCTTCGCTCGGGAGGCGGTGGTCCGCTGGTCGCTGGAGCGGGCCTTTGCCTGTGAAGCTCGCGATGATGTGGCCGGGGCCGTGCGAGAACTGGAACGTGCGATCGCCTGGAACGGCGACGATGCCTCGCTGCTGGCGGCACGGGCCATGCTTCGGCTCGAGCACGGCGATGCTGCCGGGGCTCGGCTGGATGCCGACCGGGCCGTTGCCCTGTCGCCCGCTCGGCTTGAGGCGTATCGGGTGCGGGCGATTGTGAATGTCTGCGAAGGGCGAGCCGACGAGGCACTGGCCGATGTGGAGCGGGTGGTCGACCTGGCGGGAGACGACAACGGCGAAGCGGTCAACCTGCGGGCCTACGTCTGTGGCCTCGTTGGACGCGAGATTCCCACGGCTGTCGCCGAGATCGAGCAGCTGCTCGCCGGCATGCCGGCCCCACCTCCGGAATATCTTGATACACGCGGGTTTCTGCGGCATCTCGACGGCCGCCACGACGAGGCGCTGATCGACATTGACGAGGCGATCAGCCTCACGCAGCAGCAGCGGCAGCAGATGATGCTGCTGGCGGGGCGGGTCGACCGGGTGGAGCTGCTGCAGCGGATGCGGTCGCTCGATCACGCGATGGCGGTGATGTTTCACCATCGCGGCCTGATTTTTGAAGCGCTCGGAGCGGCCGAGCAGGCCCAGGCCGACTTCGAACTCGCCCGCCGCAAAGGCTTCGCACCGGAGCGGGGAATCCTCTAGCTGTTCGTGTCGCTGTTCGTGGAAACAGCCATCCACGGCTTTTTTCACTCTGGCGACGCCCCAAAGAGCCGAGGTTTCTGGGGGCGTCGGTCGCCGCATCCTGCGGCGGCGGACGTGTTCGAGAGTCTGCTCGGCAGCGGAAAGTCGGGGCCCAATCGCCGAGAAAATGAGCGGCTTCTGCTGGGAAAAACCCCCGTCTTCTTTGCTGCGAATCCGCTGCTATACTTCTCTCGTCAAAGCGAGGCAGACACCTGCCTCAGGCTGATTCAGCGGCGAGCGTCGCGCGATCCCTCTCGCGAGTTCGTAGTTTCGGCATTGCTCGGGCGACCATTGCTCGGGCAACGATGGATCAGACTGAAGTCGGGGGTGTAGCTCAGTTGGTTAGAGCGCCAGCCTGTCACGTTGGAGGCCGCGGG
>CALCGM010000240.1 GCA_937900985.1 uncultured Planctomycetaceae bacterium
CGGTAGCCAGTTTTTTTAGCAGGCAGGAGCGACTGCTCTCCGTGGAAGGCCGTTGTGAAGCGGCTGGGAACGGTCGTGTATGAAACTCTTGGAGCGAGCGTCATGAAGAAGCTGTTTTTCTCACTGCTGGCGGTGGCGATGTTTGGGTTGACCGGCTGTTCGGAGCCGAGCCCGGAGCCGACCGTGGAGCCTGTTCAGCAGCCAGGGCAGAGCCCAATGGAACGCGCGATGCAGGGGATGCCTGAGAACCAGCGAGAGAAGTACGAGAATCAGTAGCAGCCCAAGACTGCGTTCAGGGCTCGTTTACTGGAACAGCATCGAGCGAGGGCAGTGGGCCCTGGGCCTCAACGGCTGCTTGAAGATCCTGCACGAAGGGCTCCTCATCGAATGACGAGGGGAGTCCTTCGAGCAGATCGCCGGCCTGCTGCCAGTTGCCAGCTGCGGCAAAGCGATGCGCCCGCACAGCCATCGCCCACGGGTTTGTCGGTGCGGCGATGACGAACTGCTCGATCAGCCGCTCCCGCTGCTGCCGTTCGCGAGCGGTGTCGGCGATCGCCTTCCAGCGAGCGAAGGCCTCTTGGTCATCCTGGCTCGCGGCGATTCGTTGAAAGAGATAGGCGGTCTCCGCCCTTTCGCCGGCGACGTTGGTAAGAGGCGCGAGCCATTCCTGGGCTGCTGGAATGTCGCCGTTTCCCAGGGCTGCCTCAGCCAACGCCTCGCGGGGCGACACGCTCGTGGGCTGGATGGCGACGGCCTGCTCCCAGGCCTCGCAGGCGGCTTCCTGGTCGCCGAGCTGGGCAGCCGCCCGACCAAGCCTGAAGAAGGCTTCGCCGGTTGGGGCAACTGCGATGCTCCGCTGAAACTGTGCCATCGCCGCTGCTGCGTCGCCCTGATCGAGCAAGGTGTTGCCATACTGCAGCAGGATGTCGTGAGGAGGGAGCTGGAGGTCGGCGGCATCGGGGCTCAGCTCAAGCACACGCTCGTAGGCGGCTGCCGCCGAGGCAGAGTCGCCGAGGTCTTGGTGGAAGATGGCTTGTAAAAGAGAGCCCTGTGCCGTCATGCCCGAGATCTCGGTGTAGCGTTCGGCAATCTCAATCGCCTGTTTCAGCTGCCCAAGACGGGCTGTGCAGGTGGCGAGCTCGTAGGTTGCATCGGCATTCTCGGGCTGCATGCGGAGAAACTGCTCGAGCAGGTGTGAGGCGCGTGACCAGGATTCGGTGAGCAGGTAGGCGGCCGCCCAGGCGTGGACATCGTCGGCCGAGGCGGCGCCGATCTCCTCATAGATGGCCACCGCCTCCTGCCCACGGCCAAGTGCCACGAGTGCTCGGGCCTGGAGCGAGAGGCCGCGCGGATCCGCTGGATGACCCTCAAGATAAAACCCGGCAAAGGCCTCCGCGCGTGCGGGATCCCCAGCCGCCAAGGCCGTTTCGCCTTGTCGCAGCGGCCAGCTCTGCCAGCGCTCGATGCCCCAGACGATGCCCAAGGCTGTGGCGATGGCAAGAAAAACTCCGACGGCCAGCCGTAGGCCCCGAGTGGTGCGGTGGGGTTTTGTTGGTGTGTGTGCGGAGCCGCTCATGGAGTTTCCTTTGTCGCCAGACGCTGCGGAGCGAGTGCCGTTGCGGGCTGCCCCTCCATCACCCGCCAGTAGCGGTCGCCTGCGAGCGTCAGCTCGTCAACGCGTCCACTCGGCCAGTGGATGGTGACCTCAGCAGCATCCTCGTCGGCCTCGAGCGTGAAGAGCATTCTCGGATCGTGGCTGGCCTGATAGCTGCCGCCAGCGACGATCGGCCGAGTCATGCGGATCTCACCGGAGACGACCTCCACGCGTCCGCCGACGGGTGGGATCCGCGACGGTGTGGTGAGCTCCAGACCGAGGAAGCCACCGCCGGCCTCGGTGCGGTTGGCCAGCAGGGCCGACGGTGAGTCGTTGTGGGCCACCGCGATATCGAGGTCGCCATCATTGTCGTAGTCGCCCCCCGCAACCCCCCGGCCAAGCCAGAGGCCGGCGAAGTAGGGGCCGGCAACCTCGGAAGATACGTCTTCAAACCGGGTGCGGTCGATCCGCCGGAGCAGCTGCGGGGCCATGTGCTCGGGCGGGGCGTTGGGGCCGAGAACGTGGCCGGTGGTCACGAAGAGATCGAGCAGGCCGTTGCGATCCCAGTCGAGCGCGACCGAACCGAAGCCGAGGTTGTCGAAGCTCGTCGCGGCGATTTTCGTTCGTCGGCTCTCGTCGGCAAACAGCAGCCCACCAAGATTGCGATAGAGCGTGTTTTTTGCCTTATGGAAGTGGGCGAGAAAGAGGTCGGGAAGGCCGTCGTCGTCGAGATCGTCGCAGACGATCCCCATCGTGGCCTCGTTCTCTCCCTGATCGCTCAGCGCGCAGCCTGCCGTGACGGCGATTTCACGATAGAGGCTGGCTTCGGGCTGGCTGTCGCCTGGCGGAGCACCGCCCCCGGCTGTGTAGAGCAGGTTGGGTGTCATGTCGTTGCCCACATACACCTCCGGCCGCAGGTCGTGGTCAAAGTCGACCGCCACGGCCGCCAGCCCCTTGCCGGCTCCGTCTGGCTCCACGAAGCCGAGCTGTGCCGACTGCTCAAGGAACCGTCCGTCGCCCTGGCCGATATAGACCGCATCCTGGATACCGCGGTAGGTGCCCGGGCCGCAGTAGCCGATGTCGCCCCCGTAGTCGCAGGGCTGCACGTTGTCGGCCGTCTGGTCGATGAAGTTGGCGACGTAGAGATCGAGCTGCCCATCGGCGTTGAGATCGGCGAAGAAGGCGGCCGTGCCCCATGAGGTATCGCCCACACCGGCCTCAGACGTGACATCGGTAAAGCTGCCGTCGCCGTTGTTGCGAAGCAGCAGATTGGGCCCGTAGTTGGTCACATAGATGTCTGGAAAGCCATCGGCATCATAGTCGCCCACCGCCACGCCCTGCCCGTAGCCACCATCGGGAATGCCCGCCGCGTCGGTGACGTTGCGAAAGCGAACCTGACCGGAGGCATTGGGCCCGAGGCTGCGAAAGAGCTGGTCTGCAGCCGAGCGGGCAGGCCCT
>CALCGM010000241.1 GCA_937900985.1 uncultured Planctomycetaceae bacterium
CCCCCAACCCTCGGTTCCGAAGACCGATGCTCTATCCAATTGAGCTACGGACGCATCATTTCCAAGTATAGCCGCCTTTGCGGCAAATGCTGCGAGCCCCCAGAGCGAAAGCGTAGAGTATTGTTAGGGATAGGGCAGCCGGATGGGCCGGCGTTGTGGACAGGCAGGTTTTTCGATGGCATTTGTCACGCTCCGCGTCCTCCACGGCGCCGACCGAGGAAAGGTGTTTGAGCACCTCTCCACCCCCGTCACGGTGGGGAGAGAGGAGGGCAACACGATCCAGCTCAACGACGAGCGGATCAGCCGCTACCACCTGAAGTTTCAGGAAGACGACGACAAGGTGATCCTCACCGACCTGGAGAGCACCAACGGCACCAAGGTCAACGGTGAGGATATTCAGGTCAGAATCGTCCGCTACGGCGACATGATCTCGCTCGGGCGGTCGCTTCTGCTCTTCGGCTCCCGCAGCGAAATCGACCGACGGATCGCCGAGGTGGCCGGCCGCCACGCCTCGATCAACGAGGAGCATGCCCGGCAGATCAGCGAACGGATCGATCGGATTGCCCGCAGCTCCGACGTGGTTGCCGATGCCAGCGGGGTGCGGTCGCCGCTGCTGCCCGCCGAGCCGCCTCCGCTGCCCGACCGGCTCGGCCCCGCCCAGGCGGCTCAGCTCGCCGAGGTGGTCGACTACATCCAGAGCGTGCTCCGCACCGCCAGCGAAGGCGTGATTGCCCGGCCGGGAGCGGAAAAAGTGGAGCTCGACTTCGCCGACTGGCAGACGGTGCTCGATCTGCAGTCGCGGCTCGCGGAAATGCTCCGCGCAATCGGCAATCCCACGGAGTGAGGGCTTGCGGGGACAGCTAGACTGCGGGTTTCACCTCGCGGAGTCGCCCACGGATGAGCAGCCCACGCTTTACCCACCTGCACTGCCACAGCCACTACAGCCTCCTCGACGGGGCCAGCCAGATCAAAAAGCTGGTCAAGCGGACTGTGGAGCTGGGGATGAACGCGCTGGCGCTCACCGACCATGGCAACCTGCATGGCGCGCTTGAGTTTTATCAGGCCTCCAAAGGGGCAGGCATCAACCCGATCGTGGGCTACGAGGCCTACATCGCTCCCGGCAGCCGCTTCAAGAAAGACGCCGGCAGCCAGAAGGAGTCGAGCTACCACCTCACGCTGCTGGCCCAAAACCGAGCCGGCTTTCAAAACCTGCTCAAGCTCGCCACCACCGCGTCGCTGGAGGGCTTCTACTTCAAGCCCCGCATCGACCGCGAGATCCTGGCGGAGTGTTCGGAGGGCCTGGTCTGCCTCTCAGGCTGCCTCTCCAGCGAGTTTTCCCGTTCGCTGATCGGCGTTGGCCCCGGCCAGGAGGAGCAGCTCGCCAAGGCCTATGAGATCACCGGCTGGTTTCAGCAGGTGTTTGGCGATCGGTATTTCATCGAGGTGCAGAGCAACGGCCTCGAGATCCAGAAGCAGGTCACCGAGGCCGCCCTGGGCGTGGCTGAGAAGACGGGCATCCCGGCGGTTGCCACCTGCGACTGCCACTACATCAATCGGGAAGACTCCGAGGCCCAAGACATCCTGCTGTGCGTCAACACCGGCCGCTTCCGCAACGACACCTCGCGGATGCGGATGGAGTCGAGCGAGTTTTACCTCAAGAGCCCTGATGAGGTGCTCGAGTCGATGGGGGGCCGCAGCGACCTGCTGGAGCGGAGCCAGGAGATCGCCGAGTCGGTGAATCTCGAACTCGATCTCGGCAAGCGACACTTCCCCGGCTTCGAGGTGCCCAGCGGCCTGACCGCATCGGAAGAGCTGGAGCGGCTCTGCCTGGAGGGCCTCTGCGAGCGGTATCGCGGCATTCCCGAGCGGTGGAGCGATCCGGCCTCCGCCGACCTGCCCGATGCGGAACGGACCGCCGACAAGCTCCACCCGCTGGTGATTGACCGGCTCAACCGCGAGCTCGGCGTGATCAACACCCTCGGCTTCCCGACCTACTTTCTGATCGTCTGGGACTTCGTCAGGCACGCCCGCGACAGCGGCATTCCCGCCTGTGCCAGAGGGTCGGGCGTGGGGGCGCTTGTCGCCTACTCGCTCTACATGTCGCACGTTTGCCCGCTGAAATATGACCTGCTCTTCGAACGCTTCCTCGACATCAACCGCCTGGAAGCGCCCGATATCGATATCGACTTCTGCAAGGATCGCCGCGGCGAGGTGATCGAGTATGTGAAGCGGAAGTATGGCGAGGCCAACGTCGCCCAGATCGGCACCTTCGGCACGCTGGCGGCCCGGGCGGCGATCCGCGACGTCGGCCGGGCGCTGGGGATGCCGATCCCCCGCGTCGACGCGGTGGTGGCCCTCGTGCCCGATCAGCTGGGCATCTCGATCGCCGAGGCGACCGCGCCCGGCAGCCAGCTGGCCACGCTCTGCGAGAGCGACGCGGAGGTCCGCGAGCTCGTCGACCTGGCTGGCCGCATCGAAGGCCTGGCCCGCAACGTCGGCACGCACGCGGCGGCGGTCGTGATTGCCGACCGGCCGCTGGTGGAATACGTGCCGCTGCAGCGGGTGACGGGCAAAGAGGAAGTGATCACCCAGTGGTCGATGAACGACGTCGAACGCGCTGGGCTGATGAAGATGGACTTCCTGGGCCTGCGGTATCTGACGGTGCTCTCGAAGACGATCGAGATCATCGAAGACACCACCGGCACCAAGCCCGATCCCTACGCCTTCCCGCTGGACGATCAGCCGACTTTCGACCTGCTCTGCCGCGGCGAGACCAAGGGCATCTTCCAGCTGGAAAGCGGTGGCATCCGCGATCTGCTGCAGCGGATGAAGCCCGACAGCTTCCTCGACATCGTGGCCGTCAACGCCCTCTACCGTCCTGGTCCGCTCGAAGGCGGCATGGTCGACGACTACGTGGCGGTGAAGCACGGCCGCAAGGCGGCGGAGTATCCGCATCCGGTGATGAAGGAGGTGCTCGAAGAGACCCACGGGGTGATGGTCTACCAAGAGCAGGTGATGCGAATCCTCGAGCGGCTCGGCGGCATCGAGCTCTCCAAGGCGTATACCTGCATCAAGGCGATCAGCAAAAAGAAGCTCGAGATCATCGCCGCCTTCCGCGAGCAGTTTGTCGCCGGCGCGAAGGAGAAGGGGCTCGGGGCCAAGGAGGCTGAGGAGCTCTTCGGCCTGATCGAGAAGTTTGCCGGCTACGGCTTCAACAAGAGCCACTCCACCGCCTACGCCCTGCTTGCCTGGCAGACGGCCTACCTCAAAACCCACCACCCGGTGGAGTTTATGGCGGCCCTGCTTTCCGGCGACATCCCCGGCCGCAACTTCAAAAAGAAAGACGCCCTCGTTGAGCACATCGAAGACTGCCGGCGGATGGAGATTGAGGTGGTGCCGCCGGATGTGAACGTGTCGCGGGGCGACTTCACCGTTCGCGACGGGCGGATCCACTTCGGGCTCTCGGCGATCAAGGGCTGCGGCGAGCAGGCGGCCGCAGCGATCGCCGCGGAGCGGGATGCCAGCGGCCCCTACAAAGACCTCTACGACTTCTGCGGTCGGCTCGATCCGTCGGTCGTCAACAAGACGGCGATTGAAAACCTGACCAAGGCCGGCGGGCTCGACTGCCTGCTGGGCGACAGCCATCGCGGGGCGATCTTTGCGGGCATCGAGAAGGCGATGTCGGCTGGCGCCTCGCAGCTGGCCGACCGCAAGAGTGGCCAGAAGTCGCTCTTTGATGCCGACGACACCCCGGCCGCGGAGCCGCCGGCGGCCACGCTGCCGGATGTGCCGCCGCTCTCCGACGCCGAGATGCGGTCGTTTGAAAAGGAGGTGCTCGGCTACTACGTGCACAGCCATCCGCTGGCGGAGTTTCAGGAGATCCTCTCGGCCGTGCGGACGCACGGCACTGCCGACTTGGCCCGTGCACCGGCCAAGAGCGAGGTGGTGATCGGGGGGCTCGTGGCCTCGATCAAGCTCTCCAACGTCAAGCAGCCACGGCAGGGCTCCACCCACACCCGCTACGCGATGTTTGACCTGGAAGACATGGACGGCCTCGTCCGCACGATCTGCTGGCCGGAAGACTACGCGCAGATGGGCGCGGCGATTGAGGCCGATGCGGTGGTGCTCGTGGCCGGCTCGATCGACCGGCGGGCCGGCAGCGACGAGACCAACCTGATCGTGAATGCGATTCTCCCGATTCATGAGGCCTGGAAGCTGCAGCCGCGAAACGTGACGCTGCGGGTGGATGAGAGCGA
>CALCGM010000242.1 GCA_937900985.1 uncultured Planctomycetaceae bacterium
GGGGTCTACGAGACGCAGGCGGCCTATGTCGACCGCGTCGCTGATGAGCTTGTCGTGGCGCTGCAGCCCAGGCTCTACCGGCTCGACAGTGCAGGCGTCGTCACGTCGGTGGAGCCGCTCGTGGCGGCGACGGCAGTCGACATTCCCGAGCAGCTGCTCGTCAGCCAGCTCACCACAGTGACGGCGATCGATGTGGCGGCTGCGGCCTCACCAGTTGCTTCGGTCGGCCTGCTGACGGCTGGCGAGACCGAGGTGTTTGTCTCCGCGTCTTCGGTGTATGTGTTTGACGGGCATGACGGCGTGCTGCTGCCGCCTGGGGGTCCTGGCATCGCGACCTGGTCGGAGATCATGCTCTGGGAGCCGCCGTCAACCGACGTGGCCCGCATCGATGTCTCGGCGGGCGAACTGGGCGTTGACCTGGCTGCCCTCGGCAGTTTTGAGGGCACGTTGCTGAATCGTTTTGCCGTTGGCGAGCAGGACGGGTTTCTGCGGGCAGTGGTGCAGCAGCGGGCTGATGGCCATGGGGTGGTGGTGCTCGCGGCTGAGGGGGCGTCGCTGGAGGTGGTGGGCAGCCTCGGAGGCATCGCCGCCGACGAACAGCTCTACGCGGCGAGGATCGTCGATGACCGGGCCTACTTTGTCACCTTTCGCTTCACCGATCCGCTGTTTGTGGTCGACCTCACTGAGCCGGCCGCGCCCACGCTGCTCGGCGAGCTGCATGTGCCGGGCTACTCCGATCATCTGCAGCCGCTCGACGGCAACCTGCTGCTGGCGATCGGCCGCGATGCCGATGAACGCACTGGCATGTTTCTCGGGCTGCAGCTGTCGCTGTTTGATGTCAGCACGCCTGAGTCGCCCGCGCTCCTGCATCGCTACACCTTCGACGGCGGTCGCGGGGCGAGCACGCCGATCACGGGCAATCGCTGGCGGCGCGGCGATGGAGATCCGCTCGCGATGGGCTTCTTTCCCGAGCGAGGCGTGGTCACGATCCCGGTGACCCGCGAGGGCTCACCGTGGTGGTGGGGCGAGCCGATTGCCGTGATGCCGCGGCCGGGCCCTGGGCGAGCGAGGGTTGCAGCGAGCGAGGCTGCCATGCTGCCACCACCGCCGAAGCAGACATTGGAAGTGGTTGGGTTTGATGTGCATGGCGGGATCACGCCGCTGGGCAGTATCGATCACGCGGAAAGCATTCAGCGGTCGCTGCGGCTGGGCGATCGGCTGGTCGCTGTCTCCGCTTCAGAACTGAGCGTGCACGACTTTGCCGATCCGGCAACCACCTTGGCGACGCTGCGACTCGACGATCGCCCGCGGGTTCCCGTTGGCGGGAGGCCTGCTGCTGCTGTGGCTGCGACGGTTGCCGGCCTGCTTGAGCAGGGCTTTCCGCTGCGTGGGGCCTGGGCGGTGCAGGCGATCGACACAACAGCTGGAGAAGAGATTGCCTATGCCACGCATGCCAGCGGTGCGGTGCACCGGCTGACCCGTCTGCTCGGTGATGACGCCTGGGCTGGCTTTGCCTTTGAGCGAGTCCGCAACCTGGAGAGCCCGTGGCTCTCTCCGGAAGCCCGTGGCCGCGCGGCTCCGCTGGTGCCCAGCGGCGAGCCGGTGGCGATTCCCCAGCTGGTCAGTGATGCCATCCTGGAGAAGCTTGGCCTCGCTCGCGACGCCGATGGACGGCTGGTGCCGGCTGGTGGTGATTCCGCGGCGGGATGACAGCTGAGCGTCGAGGGCACGCGGGAGACGACGTGGAACGCGGAAGGCCCCTCCGCGGCCCCAAGCCCCGTCTGCGGGCCGCTCAGTGCGAACGCAGTGCTCGGTCAAAGATGGCCACCTCGTCGAGCCGCCCCTCCCAGCCGTCGACGCCATCGCTGCGACCGCCGATAAACAGCCGGTTGCCGGGGCCGTACCCCGCGGCACCGGTGCCCGAGGCATCGAGCTGGTCGTCAACGTAGATTCGCCAGGAGTCGCCTTCCCGGACAAGCGTGACCTGGTGCCACTGCCAACGCTTGAGCGAGGCAGTGCCCTCATGCTGGGTGTCGCCGAGGGCCAGCACAAGCCGGCCGGTCTCCGGGCCCGTGCTTTGGAGTCCCAGATGAAGCCCCTTCGGCGTCAGGCCGGCGGGCTGATCGAGCGAGGCAAGCCAGCCCTGCATCTCGCGGGTTTCCCCTCCGAGGCCGTTGAACACCCAGAGGCTGATCGTGAAGTCACCTGTCAGGTCGTC
The DNA here is from genome assembly GCA_937900985.1 of uncultured Planctomycetaceae bacterium. Taxonomy (GTDB): domain Bacteria; phylum Planctomycetota; class Planctomycetia; order Pirellulales; family UBA1268; genus M30B53. Next base: position 2,219 of record CALCGM010000242.1, read on the forward strand.
GGCACGGGTTTCGAGCCGGCCTCCTGCAAAATGCAGGCTGCGGTTGAGGGGATCGCCATCTCGGAACTCATCGCCGGCCGGACCGGGGAGGTAGTAGGCGACGTTGCCCGTGATCACTGCGTCGCGACCGCGGCCGCCTGCGTCGCGGACGACCGGCCCTTCCATCTCATCCAGTGGGTAATAGGCCAGCGGCTCGAGCCGAAGAATGCGGCGGGCGAGCGGGCTGTCTGGCGGCGTGAGTGGCTTCCGTGGCTGCCCACAGACCTCCTCAAGCAGACCGAGCGACGCGGCCACGATCCTGGGCTCGGCCGTGACCTCAAGCCCCGCCGACCTCGCCGGCCAGGTGTTGTAGCCGCCAAGGGCATGCTGCTCGGGGGGCGGGATGTAGCCGTCGCCACCGTTGGCCAGTTCGATCACCATCGTGTGGGCGGCGGGGCTCTGCCGTTTGAGCTTGAGGCCTGTCAGCGCGTAGGTCTCAGTGGGGGTGGTGGCGATTGCGATGTCGCCGATGCGG
>CALCGM010000243.1 GCA_937900985.1 uncultured Planctomycetaceae bacterium
GTAGGCATTGACCATCGTCTGGCGATCCTCCGGCGGCGGCGGCCCGAGCACGGCGATGGCCTGCTCTCGCACAGCGGCGTCGGGAAACCGCCACAGCCGCTCAAGCGTCGCCTGCCCGGCGCTGCCCACCGCCAGACGACCATCGGCGATCGCGGCAAGCAGGAGCTGTGCTCGCGTGGCGGTTGCCGTCGCAGCCGCCAGGGCTCGCGGCCGCACCGCGTCGGCCACCTCGCCAACAGCCTCCACCACCAGGGCGTCGGCCGCCGGCGTTTTCAGTCGGCCCACCGCCTCGACCGCCGCCCCCGCCACCGCGGCGTGCTCGTCGTGGAGGAGCTCTGCGGCCGCCGCAGCCGTTGCCGAATCGAGGCCAGCGAGCGCAAGGCCTCGCGCGGCCGCCGCCCGCTGGGCTGCGGGACGGCCGGCATCGCTGGCCATCCTCACGCAGTCCGCTGCCAGCTGCCGCGACAGCCGCTGCGCGAGCCGGCCTGCGTCACCGCCCGACGCGAGCGTGCCGCCGACAACCAGGGTCAACGTCTCCAGCAGCTCGGCTGCCCGTAGCGTCGCCTCATCGCTGGCGGCCGCTGCGGCCATCTCCGCAATGGCGGCCACCGCCGCAGTCAGCTCATGAGGCCTGCCGCCTCGGCCGATCTGGGCAAACAGCTCGGGCATCACCGCCTGAGCCTGTGGCGACGCCAGCACGTCCTGGCTCTTGATCCACTCCGTCGCGATCGCCGCAGCATCCCCGCGATGCATCGAAGAACATGCGGCGATGCGGCACCAGCGATCTGCCCCGTCCCGCTGCAGCAGCAGCGAGAGCATGGCCCGCCGCAGCGTGTCGCTCGCCACGCCGCCAGCAGTGCAGGCCAGCTGCAGCCGCACGTCGATCGCCGGCTCCTCCTGAGCCATCCGCGAGAGTGTTTCTAGAATCGCCGTCCCCGCCGGCGACGGCTCGACACCGCCATCGGCCAGCCGCACGCCCGCTGCCCGCACACAGGCAGCCGATGCCTGCAGGGCCAGCTGCAGGTCGCCTGGCGTCAGCGAGCCGAGCCCCTCAAGGGTCCAGAGGGCATGCAGTCTGCCGAGCGGCGCGGCCGCCTCGTCGGCCAGCATCTGCCGAAGTGAATCAGCAGCCGCATCACCGCGGCCCACGAGCAGCCGCTGTGCGGTCTGGCGGTGCCAGGCATTGGGATGGGCCAGCAGCTGCACGAGTCGCTCGGTCGTTGCATCCCGCAGCGGCGGTGGCAGCGGCCGCTCGGCCGCATCGCTCGCCGTGAGCCGCCACAGCCGCCCGGCCTCGCGGCCGCTCGTCAGATCGAGGTGCTCCTTGATACCCGGCGGCAGGCTCTTGGGGTGCTCGATCACCTCCCGCTGCATGTCGACGATCCACAGCGCCCCATCGGGGCCGTTGGCAAACTGCACCGGGCGAAACCAGATATCGCGGGAAGCGATCAGCTCGTGCCCTGCGTCCACCCGCTCAGCCCGCACGCCCGAGCCGTGCGGCCGCAGTCGCTTGCGGTGCACGAGGTTGCTCCCCACGTCTCCCATCACGAGCATGCCGCGAAGCTCGCCCACCGCATCGCCCCGCACGACCGTGATGCCGGTCGCGCTGGTGAAATACCCCGCTGGCCGGCCGCCACCTTCCACGATGCCTGGCACGATCCCGCTGGCCCGCAGCCGCGTTCGCAGCACCCGCCACGGCTCCACCGGGCTGACCCGGAAGACCTCCGCCTGCGGCCCCTCCACGGCGATGCTCTCGCGGCCGGGCGGTGCGGGGTAGTCGGGATTCCGCCCCAGCGAGCGGTCATCGAGCATGCAGCGGATCGCATGGTCGCTGTTGCTGCAGACATAGCGGTTGCCGCAGTCGTCAAACGACATGCCGTGCTGGCAGCCGCCGGTTTCTGGTCGCAGGTCGCCCGACCGCGGATCGAAGGAGAAGTCGCGGCCCCGCAGGCTATCCGCCTCGCCGACCGGCTCACCATCCTCCACCCGCCGCACCTCGCCCCCGCTCGAGCTGGCCGAGCCGTGGATGCGGTTGTCGATCCCCACGCGAAAGGAGTTGAAGAGCCCCTGCACGTTGCCGGTGCCGAAACCGGTGAAGACGCGACGTTTTTCATCCGCCCGGCCGTCGCCGTCGGTGTCGCGGAGGAAGAAGATGTCGGGAGCGTCGCCCACAAACACCCCGCCTCCCCAGCAGCAGATCGCCGTGGGCCAGGCAAACCCCTCAGCAAACACCTCGGCCCGGTCGGGGCGGCCATCGCGATCGTCGTCGAGGAGCAGCCGGATCCGCCCCAGCCGATCCGCTTCGTTTTCGCTGTAGCCCCGCATTTCGCAGACGAAGAGCCGGCCGTCCTCATCCCAGTCGATCGCCACTGGGCTGGCAAGCATTGGCTCGGCAGCGACCAGCTCGAGCGTGAAGCCGTCGGCCACCTCCATCGTGCCCAGGGCGTCGCTCGCCGCCACCGGCGGAATCCGGGGCAGGTCGTTGGCGTAGTCTGCCTCGGCCGCTGCTGGCTCGGCGGCCACCAGGCTCGGGAGCATCAGGGCCCAGCCCACAACCGCGGCCACGGCCCAGCTCGTCAGCAGCGACCACCTCACGGCTGCACCTCCAAGAGCGTTTGCATCGCGGCCGTCAGCGCCTCCTCGGCCTGCGGGCCCACCGACGAGCTCCGCACCTCCACCTCGTAGCCTCCTTGCGCGTAGGCCTCGGCCGTGCCGATGTAGCCCGGGCCGTAGTCGCCATACGCCGCCATCATCACCTGCAGGTCCGGACGCATCTCCTGCGCGGCCAGCTGATACTCCACAAACAGCTCACCCGGCATGTGCAGCATCCGCACATCGCCCATCCGCAGGCAGGTCACATCAATCGGCCGGCCCGACTCCACCCGCGTCAGATAGGCGAGCGCGTCGGCGTCGTTCATCGTGCCGCGGTCTGCGTTGGCCTTGATAGCAGCGGCCAGCGACGCCCGCTCGAGCTCCTCCCGCACCTCAAGCACCACCGGCTCGCTCGCCCAGCCGACATCGGCGGCGGTGATCGCCTGCCGGTCGGCGACGGCCTCGTCGTAGCCCGCTCGCATGCCTGCCGCCAGCCGCAGCGCAAAGGTCACCCGATTGGCAGGCGAGCCGTCGTTGTATTTTCCGGCAGCGACGTTGCCGCCAGCCCCGGTGAAGCAGATGTGCAACGCCGATGGCAGGTCCTGCGTGCGGAGCAGCCGTGCGATGCCAGGGAAGTCGGGGCCGGGCACGCCGGTGCGGTAGTAGCTCATCGGATGGGTGGCATACGACGTGAGCACCGCAGCGGGCGTGTCGTCCGACCAGAGCACGAGCGTGGCCACAAACGGATCGATCACCCCCTCGGGCTCCGCCCGCAGGGCCGCGTCACGGGTGGTGCTTGCCCGCCAGCCGCGAATCTTCCCGTCGTCGCCGATCAGCCTCCGGTTGCTCGCCACCTCCGCAACCGTGCCGCGGCCAAACCCGGCATGCGTCAGCGGCACGGCCTTGGCGATTCCTTCCTTCACCGCAGCCGCCGTGCGGGCGATCATCTCGCGGGCAAAGTCGCCATCGAAGCGGTCGTAGGTGTCGATGCCCATCGCTGCGAGCAGCCGCTCGGCGGTGAAGTCGGCCTGCGGGGCATCGTGCTGATGGAGAGCCTGCACGGCCACGCGAACAGGCGACGTTCCTGCCGCCTCGGCCACCGCCTTGCGGAAGAAATCGTGGGCTCCGTTGCCGATCCCAATCCAGTCGACCGCCACCAGCACAATCGGCTCACCCGCGCCAAGGATCGCGATGCCCCGGCTCCGCAGCGAGAGGTCGGCTGGCCGGACGACGGTGTCGTAGGCCATGCGGAGGCCAACCGGCGGCGTGGCGTCGACATCAAACGTGGCCAGGCGGAGCGTTTCGGCCGGCGGATCGGCAGCCAGCACGGTCACGGCCCCCAACGAGATCAGCATCGCGAGCGTTCCCGCGACCATCGCGGCAGATCGCGGTCGCCGCCTCACCCCACACCACCACCGGCCGTCGCTGCCTGCCATGCTTTGCTTCCTCCCGAAAAGATCTCAGCCCCGATCAGCTCCCACCTTCGCTCTAAAGTAGCGGGCCTCGCCCTGCTCTGAAACATTCTCCCTCCCTCAGCAGTGGCTGCGGGCAGCCGTTCGATATACTTTTCTTCGAGGGAGACCGAAGGAGGCATGATGCAGACGCGGGGGCTTCAACGGCGGAGTAGGCCACATCAGCGTGGATCGCAGGCAGTCGGCTGCCGTGCCTACGACAGGCTCGTGTTGATGCGTTGTGCCGTCGCCGTTGCCGTCGCGTGTTCGACGGGCAGCCTGCAGGCCGCCACTCCGTCGTTCACCCGCGACATCAAGCCGCTGCTCTCCGAGCGGTGCATCCGCTGCCACGGCCCCGACGCCGATGAGCGGCAGGGCGGCGGCGATGAAGGCCTGCGGCTCGACACGGCCGAGTCCGCCACGGCCGACCTCGGTGGCTATGCCGCGATCGTTCCCGGCAAGCCCGACGAGAGCGAACTGCTCTCCCGGCTGACAACGGCCGACCCCGACCTGCGGATGCCGCCCCCCGGTGCGGGCCAGGCCTTCACCGACGCTGAAGTGGCAGCGGTCAGCGAGTGGATTGCTGCAGGGGCCGACTACGAGCCCCACTGGTCGTACGTGCCGCCGGTGCGGCCGCCCCTGCCCGAGGTGGCCGACGCCTCCTGGGCCCGCACACCGATCGATCGCTTTGTGCTCGCCCGCCTTGACGCCGAGGGCATCGCCCCCCAGCCGCAGGCCAGCCGTGCGGCGCTCGCTCGCCGGCTGGCCCTCGACCTGACCGGCCTGCCGATCTCTCCGGAAGCAATCGACGCGTTTGTCGCCGACCCGTCGAGCGATGCCGTCGAGCAGCTCGTCGACCGGCTGCTGGCCGATGAAGGCTACGGCGAGCACATGGCCCGGGAGTGGCTCGACCTCGCCCGCTATGCCGACAGCGCCGGCTACGCCGACGACCCGCCCCGCACGATCTGGGCCTACCGCGACTGGGTGATCCGGGCCTTCGATGCCAACATGCCGTTTGATGAGTTCACCATCAAACAGCTCGCGGGCGACCTGCTTCCCGAGGCGACGCTCGACGACCGGATCGCCACCGCCTTCCACCGCAACACGCTGACCAACAGCGAAGGCGGCACGATCGACGAAGAGTTTCGCTCGGTGGCGATTGTCGACCGGGTCAACACCACCCTGAGCACCTGGATGGGCACGACGATCGCCTGCGCCCAGTGCCATACACACAAATACGATCCGATCACGCAGGAAGAGTTCTTCAAGGTCTACGCGGTCTTCAACAACACCGCCGACGCCGACCGACGCGATGAGGCGCCGTTGGTCGCGGTGCCCTACGAGCCGGTCGACACCAAGCGGGCTCCGCTGGAGCAGCAGATCGCCGAGATCCAGGCTGGCATTCCGCAGCTGGCGAAGAAGGCTCCCGAGAGCCCGCCTGAGCCTCCTGAGCTGCGGCCTGCCCGCGAGCTGCTGGAGACGCTTCGCAAGGAGCTCGCTGCCGTGCCGCGGCCCACGGTGCCAGTGCTTGAAGAACTCGCTGACGACAAGCGTCGGGTGACGAAGCTGCAGTATCGCGGCAACTGGCAGGACCTCGGCCCGGAGGTGAGCGAGGGCGTGCCTGCAGTGCTTGCGACCGCGGCCGTGGCAAACGCCGACGAGATCAACCGGCTGGTGCTGGCAAAGTGGCTTGTCGATCCGGCCAACCCGCTGACGGCCCGCGTGGTGGTCAACAGGCTCTGGGAGCGGTTCTTCGGGATCGGCATTGTGGCCACGAGTGAGGAGTTTGGCAGCCAGGGCGAGCTGCCGAGCCATCCCGAGCTGCTCGACTGGCTGGCTGTGGAGCTCATCGAACGCAACTGGGATCTCAAGGCGATCATCCGGCTGATCGTCACCAGCAGCGTCTACCGGCAGCAGTCGCAGGCACCCGCTGAGCTTGTGCAGCAAGATCCCGAAAATCGCCTGCTCGCCCGCGGGCCGCGTGTGCGGCTCTCGGCCGAGGAGATTCGCGACCAGGCATTGGCCGCGGCGGGCCTGCTCTCGCGAAAGAAGGGCGGGCCCAGCGTCAATCCACCGCAGCCGAGCCTCGGCCTCTCAGCGGCCTTCGGTGGCGGCATCGACTGGCAGCAGAGCACCGGCGAAGACCGCTACCGCCGCGGCCTCTACACGACCTGGCGGCGGAGCAATCCCTACCCGTCGATGGCCACCTTCGACGCCCCCAATCGCGAGGTCTGCACGATCCGTCGCCCGAGCACCAACACGCCGCTGCAGGCCCTCGTCACGCTCAACGATCCGGTCTACGTCGAGGCGGCCCAGGCGTTGGCCCGACGGATGGTTCGCGAAACCCCGGGCGTGGCCGGCCAGCCCGGCTGGGGAGAGGCGCGGCGGGGCTTTCGTCTCGTGCTCGGCCGGGAGCCCACCGACGCGGAACTGTCGCGGCTGGTCGCCCTCTACGAGCAGGCCCGGGCGAGCTTCGAGCAGGCTCCCGACGACGCCAGGGCGATGGCGACCGACCCCTTGGGCCCCCTGCCGGATGATCTCGCTGAGCAGGCGGCAAGCCTGGCGGCCTGGACGGTGGTCGCCAACGTGATCCTCAACCTCGACGAGGCTTTCATGTGTCCGTGAGCCGGCGCTGCCCCACGACGCATCCGCCTCCTCAGCCACCCCCCCACCGCACAAGAGACGCCACCATGGACCCTCGCACCGAACACCGTCTGCTCGCCACGCGTCGCCATCTCCTCGGCAGCATGGCCGGCGGCATCGGGGGGATCGCGCTGGCCGACCTGCTGGGCAGCGGGTCAACCGCCGCGGCCGCCCCGGTGTCGCTGGCCGATCCGATGGCAAGTCGCCTGCCGCCGCTGCCGGCCAAGGCCACGCGGATGATCGTGATCCATCTCACCGGCTCACCGCCGCACCTCGACCTCTACGACCACAAGCCGGAGCTGGTGAAGCACAGCGGCGAGGAGTGCCCGGCGTCGACGATTGAGGGCAAGACCTTTGCGTTTACCAGCGGCACGCCCAAGCTCCTCGGCACGCCCCGCTCCTGGGTGCGGTGCGGCGAGAGCGGCATGGAGCTCTCCGACGCGATTCCTAACCTGCACCGCGTTGCCGATCGCCTCTGCCTGATCCGCAGCATGCACACCGACCAGTTCAACCACGCCCCAGCCGAGCTGCTCGTCTACACCGGCAGCCCGCGGGCTGGCCGGCCGAGCCTCGGCAGCTGGGTGACCTACGGCCTGGGCAGTGAAAACGCCAACCTGCCCGGTTTTGTGACGCTGATCTCCTCGGGCGTGCAGCCCAACGGCGGCACGGCGAGCTTTGGCTCGGGCTTTCTGCCGAGCGTGTATCAGGGTGTGCAGTGTCGCTCGAAAGGCGATCCCGTCCTCTACGTCTCAGACCCAGCAGGCATGAGCCGGCAGATGCGGCGGACGAGCCTCGATGCCCTCCGCGACCTCAACCAGCTGCAGGCAGAAGCCCTCGGCGACCCGGAAACGCTCACCCGTATTGCCCAATACGAGCTCGCCTTCCGGATGCAGGCGAGCGTGCCGGAGGTGATGGACATCTCCAAGGAGTCGCCGGAAACCCTCGAGGCCTACGGAGCCCAGCCGGGGCAGACGAGCCTGGCCAACAACTGCCTGCTTGCCCGGCGGCTGGTGGAAGAGGGCGTGCGGTTTGTGCACCTCTTCGACTGGGGCTGGGACTTCCACGGCACCGGCCCGCAGGAAGACATCCGCGACGGGCTGACGACAAAGGCAGCTACCTTCGACAAGCCGGCCGCCGCGTTGATCGAAGATCTTGAGCAGCGGGGGCTGCTCGATGAAACGCTGATTCTCTGCACCGGTGAGTTTGGCCGCACGCCTTTTCGCGAGGGCCGCACCGCCGGCGGCGGCATCCTCGGCCGCGACCACTACCCCGACTGCTACTCGATCTGGATGGCCGGCGGCGGCGTGAAGGGGGGCCACGTGCATGGGTCGAGCGACGACCTGGGCTTTCAGGTGGCCGAGGGGGGCGTGCACATCCACGACCTGCAGGCCACGATGCTGCACCTGCTCGGCTTCGACCACACCAAGCTCACCTACCGCTTCCAGGGCCGCGACTTCCGCCTCACGGACGTGCATGGCGAGGTCGTGCGAGAGGTCCTCGCCTGATCGCCCTGCCTTCCGCTCGGTGCGGCTCACCTCGTCGGCTGATGCCATTGTTCTTTGTTGCTTCACCATTTCCCGGAGTTTTTCATGCCCGCCCCTGCTTGCTGTCGTGCCCTCGCGGTGCCCTTGATCATCTGCAGTCTGCTGCTCGGCACGACCGACGGGCTCGCGGCGGCCGAGCAGACGGGCACGCCTCACCGCGTGATCGCCGGCGACGACTCCACGCGGACGCTCGCCGCACTCAGCCCGGCCGGCGAAGTGGAGTGGAAGCTGCCGGTTGGGCCGATCCACGACCTGCACCTGCTGCCGGGCGGCCACATGCTCTACCAAGACAGCTGGACGCACATTGTGGAGGTCGATGCCGACCGCAAGGTCGTCTGGGAATACGACGCCAAGACGAACGGGAATGAGAATCGGCCAGTCGAGGTCCATGCCTTTCAGCGGCTGCCGGGGGGCCTGACGATGATCGTGGAGAGCGGGCCGGCCCGGATCATCGAAGTCGATGCCAGCGGCAAGATCCAGAATGGCATTCCGCTGACAGTCGACGCCCCCTCCACGCATTCCGACACCCGCAACGCCAGCAAGACGGCCACCGGCAGCTACCTTGTGGCCCACGAGCGAGACGGCAAGGTGCGCGAATACGACGCCAAGGGGAGCGTGATCTGGGAATACGAGGTGCCGCTGTTTGGTCGTGAGCGGGCCGGCGGCCACGGGCCCGAAGCCTTTGGCAACCAGCTCTACTCGGCGGTGCGGCTGGACAACGGCAACACGCTCATCGGCACCGGCAACGGTCATTCGGTGATCGAGGTCACCCCCGAGAAAGAGATCGTCTGGCAGCTCGAGCAACACGACCTGGAAGGCATCACGCTGGCGTGGGTCACGCAGGTGGAGCGGCTCTCAAACGGCAACACCCGCCTGGTCAACTGCCACGCCGGCCCGAGCAACCCCCAGATCATCGAGGTCACGCCAGCCAAGGAGGTCGTCTGGACCTTCCGCGACTTCGACACCTTCGGCAACTCAATGCCCGTGGCGGCCGTGCTGCCTGCGGAATAGGGAACGGGCTCGCCGCTCAGTTCATGGCCTCTCCAGTCACAAAAGCCGCTGCGTCAGCGGGCCCGCATCCCGCAAAAAAGAAACCGTCGCCTTGCGATTTGCAAACCTGCAGAATGCGGCATCCGGCACGAACCGCTTGACCAGATAACTGTACGGGCGTACCTTCAGTCATATGGCGTCGTCTCTCAAAGATTCCCGCTGTGATCAACCCGCGAGCCCTGAGCCCGCCTGGGAGATTGCCACGCTTTTTCCTCCACAGGGGGAATGGAGCGAAGCCGCCTATCTTTCGTTCACGGAATCACTCGGCCAGTTCGTCGAACTTGTCGATGGTTCGATTGAGGTGCCTGCGATGCCCACCAAAACGCATCAGCAGATCGTGCATGCCATGCTCGCGATGCTGCTTGGGTTTTTGAGGGCTAGCCACGCGGGAGACGCGGTGGCAGCTCCCTATCGCATGCGACTGCGAGAAGGGACCTTTCGAGAGCCTGACGTCGCCGTGTACACCACAGAACACCTCGACCGGTTTGGTGAACGCTACGGCGAGCCCGCTGACATCGTGATTGAAGTTGTCAGCGACGATGCCGCCAGCCGGGTGCGAGACTATGAAGACAAGCGACGCGACTACGCCACCGCCGGTGTGCCAGAATACTGGATTGTCGATCCTTCGGCCGGTCGAGTTCTCGTGCTGGCTCTCTCCGAAAACGGCTATGCAGTGGCCGCAGACTGTGGGCTCACTGATGACGTGAGCTCCCGTGTCCTGCCTGGATTCACCGTCGCCGTCGCCGCGGTTTTGCTGAAGGACTCAACAGGCTGAAACGCGTCGGCTCTCCGCTGGGCGACGGTTCCCCGCTCATCACACGGTCAGGTCAACTCCGGTCGGCCCGGCCGTGGTCACCCGGCCCGCTCGCTCGGTGAGCACGTGGTAGTGCGGGTCTTCGCTGATGTTCACCTCCACGAGGTCGCCTGCCCGGTTGAGCAGCCGGCGGCAGTCTTCGCTGAGGTGCCGCAGATGGAGCCGCTTGCCGAGTCGCTCGTAGCGTTCGGCCAGGGCATTGATCGCTTCCAGGCCCGACTGGTCGTAAACCCGGCTGAAGTAGAAGTCGATTACCACATCCCCGGGATCGCCCTGCGGGCTGAAGAGATCACGAAACCGCTGCGTGCTCCCGAAGAAGAGCACGCCGTGCAGCTGGTAGACCTTGCTGCCGCGGTCGTCGTCGGTGATGTCGGCAACGAGGTAGCTGCTCTTGTTCCAGGCAAACACGACCGCCGAGATGGCCACACCAAGAATCACCGCGGTGGCGAGATCGTGCATCAGCACGGTGTAGCTGGCCACGACGAGCATGACCAGCACCTCAGCCAGCGGAATCCGCCGCCAGGTCTGGAGGGTCGACCACTCAAACGTGCCGATCACCACCATAAACATCACGCCCACCAGCGCCGCCATCGGCACAGCCTCAATCGAGTCGGCGAAGAAGAGGATGAAGAGCAAGAGCATCACCGCGGCGGTGATTCCTGAAAGCCGGCCGCGGCCGCCACTCTTCACGTTGATCAGCGACTGGCCGATCATCGCGCAGCCGCCCATGCCGCCGAAGAGACCGCAGACGACGTTGGCCACGCCCTGCCCGACACACTCGCGGTTGGCCTGGCCACGGGTTTCGGTCAGTTCGTCCACAAGCGTGAGCGTCATCAGCGACTCAATCAGGCCGACGCCGGCAAGAATCAGGGAATACGGCAGGATGATCCAGAGCGTGGCCAGCGTGGCCGGCGGCAGCTGAAAGTCCCACCAGGCCGGCCGCGGAAGTCCGCCGGCGATGCCGACGGTGGCGAGGTCCACAGAGTCGCGTGCCGCGGCCCGCTCTTCGAGAGAGAGCCCGGGCAGGCCGCGTTCCGACTGCTGCACGGCCACGAATCCCTCGGGCAGCAGCGCGGTGGCCGAGGCGAGCGCGCCCTCGCGTTTGGCCTGTTCGGCAGCGGTGATCGCGGCGGCCTGCGTGCGGTCGGCGAGCATGTCGCGAACGGTCAGCACCGTCCGCTGCGGCGGCGGCCCGTCGTCAGCCCCGTCGCCCGAGCCCGCATTGATGCCCACCGCGCAGGCCGTGATCACGAGGATCGCCGCCAGCGACGAGGGGATCGCCTTGGTCAGCCGGGGCAAGACGGCAATGATTGTCATCGTGAGGCCCACGAGGCCGAGCATCAGCCACAGCCGAGTGCCGGTGAGAAACTCCATCTGCCCTGAGGCGCCGAGTGTTTTGAAGCTGCCGATCTGGGCCAGCAGGATCACCACGGCCAGGCCGTTGACGAAGCCCAGCATCACCGGATGCGGCACGATGCGGATCAGCTTGCCCAGCCGCAGCAGCCCAACGGTCACCTGCATGAGCCCGCAGAGCACAACTGCTGGGAAGAGGTAGCCGATGCCGTGATCGGCCACGAGCGAAACCACCACCACCCCCATCGCCCCGGTGGCTCCCGAGATCATGCCGGGCCGACCTCCGAAAACGGCCGTGAGCAGACACATGATGAAGGCCGCATAGAGCCCCACCAGCGGCGGCACCCCCGCCAAAAATGCAAACGCCACCGCCTCCGGCACGAGGGCCAGCGCCACCGTGATCCCCGAAAGAATGTCCGCCCGAGGCGACCCGCTCAGCGACGAGCGGAGATCAAACATGCGGAAGAGAGCAGAGCCGAAAGCCGACGAAGCATTGACAGGAGACGAGTCAGCTGAGTTTGGCGACACAGAGAATCCTCGAGAGGCGGCCGCGATGACAACAGCGAGAACGACGCTCACGCAGCCGTTGCGGGCAGCCAGGCGAATACAGGCGGGCAGGCATGGAGGCTCAATGGCCGAGCCCCGCGGGGACCTGCATCCTAAGTGCCGAGAAAATCCCCGCAACCCCAGGTTTCCGGCTCGCAGGTGCGGATGAGCCAGTGTTTCCCAGTTGGCGGCCCCGCAGCGGCTCACCCTGCCCATTCCCCCGTCACGAGCCCTGCAGCATCGGCAGGCCCCACGGCCTCCACCGGCGAGGTGCCAGGCACCAGCGGATGCCGGTCGTGGGTGCGACAGATGATGGCCATCCGTCGCACAACGCCAGTCGGCAACTCATCGCAGATCTGCAGGAGTCGTTTCGCGTCGCGAGTTTCGGGTTCCTCCGTCCACTTCGCGTCAGCCAGCAGAAAAGCTCCTCCGGCATGCACAAGGAAGTCCGCCTCCTTGGTGCGGTCCCGCCAGAAATGCAGGTGGCGGGCTCCTGTTTCGCCGGCGAGCGCCTTCCGCAACTCACCGCAGATGAACGTTTCCCAAATGGCTCCCACGAGCGGAGCCGAGGTCAACTCATCCGCGGTGGTGATCCCCATCAGGAATGCGGCCAGGCCCACGTCACGCATGTAGAGTTTCGGGGTCTTTATCAGTGACTTGCCTCGGTTCGAGAACCAAGGTTCCAGCAGGGTCACAATCCCTCCTCGCTCGAGCAGCGACAGCCACTCGGCCGACGTTGGTCCGCTCACCCCAACGTCGCGTGCAAGTTCTGCCTTGTTAAGAAGTTGGGCAGACCGCAGCGCCGCCGCTCGCACGAACCGCTCAAAATCCCGCAGGCTGCCAACACGCATCTGGCTGCGCAGGTCGCGCTCGAGATAGGTGGCCACATAGGACCGCATGAAGTCGGCGACATCGATCGAGGGATCTGCGTGGAGTTCGGGAAAGCCCCCCCGCAGGAGTCGTTCCGCCAGCGGCATGTTCGGATTGGCCGCAACCGTTTCGGCGTACGTCAGCCCCTCGACCGCGACCACCGCTGCGCGGCCCGCCAGCGACTCAGCAACGCCCTGCATGAGGGCATAGGGCTGAGAGCCTGTCAGGATGAACTGCCCCCGCTCACCGCGGTGCTGATCGACCACCCGCTTGACATGCCGCAAGAGCCCAGGCGCGTACTGCACCTCGTCAATCACCACCGGCGGCGGGTGCTCTCCTAAGAATGTCGAAGGATCATGCTCCGCCTGCGCCGCGGTGCTCGGAAGATCGAGCGACACGTAGGAATGCTCGGGAAAAAGCCGTCTCGCCAACGACGTCTTCCCCGTTTGCCGAGCGCCCGTCACCACCACGACCGGCCGCGTCGCCGCTAATCCGCGAACCCACGGTTCGAGAGACCTCGATATCCACATTCTGCAAATCGTAAGCCTGCGCCTTACGTTCTGCAAGCCGGAAGCTGGCTCGTTCGTTCGTCGCGTCAGCCCCGCCGAGCCACATCAGGTATCCCGTCGTCTTGCGAGCGGCTTACCGCTGTCACTCGACATCTCCAGGAGGATCTTCTCAGACAAGGGCATCTCAAATGGTTGGTGATCGAGAGTGTTGCCGCCGTGTACAACGCGGCAGATCTCATAACGCCTGTCGAGTGGCGCGGTCCGCAACAACCCGGATGTCACCAGCTATCCCAAAGACAATCACGACCCCGCCGTTTCGAGAGGATCATCCATGTCGCTGTCGGTCGCCGCTGCTAGTCACCGCAAGCGATCCCCAAGGGGACGTGACCGCAACCACTTCCTCCACCAACGTCACTTCCCGCCTGCCTGCAGCGACTGGATGATCTCGCGGCCCACGGGCAGCCACTCGCCGGCGAGTTCTTCGGTGACGTTGAACGACACGACGAGCATGCGGCCGTCGACAGAGGTGGCCGCCATCATGTTTTCAATCCGCGTGTCGGCCGCCTCGGAAAGAAACTCAAGCTGCACCCACTCGGTGCCGCTGTAGGTTTGGAAACCACTGAACCGCCAGTTGCCGTCGGGCACCTGCTTGCGGGTGGCAGAGTCGAGCGCCTGGTGCAGCTGCTTCAGCTGGCTCGGCTGCACGGCGTTTTGCGTGTGGTTGATCGCGATGTTGATCGAGCCCGTGCTGTTGGTGTAGACGAGCGTCGGGCGGTTGGCCCCGGGATACTTCGTCTGCAGCATCTGCTCGCTCATCGGCTCAAAGCCACTGGGCAGCAGCAGCGACAGCGTGCCCCCGAGGACCGACTGCTGCGCGAGCGGAAACTCACCCGGCGAGAACGATGCCCCCTCAGCGGCGCCGGGCCGTTCCTGATCGCCCTCCATCTCCTCGCCCTCGCCCTCGCCAGCCGTTACATCCTCTTCTTCAGAAGAGGATCCAGAGCCGTAGCTCTGCGGGCTCGATCCCTGCGGCATTGAGCCAGAGCCATAGCTCTGCGGCGAGGAGCCAGGAGGTTGCGAGCCGTAGCTGCCCGGACTCGATCCCGGCGGCTGGGAGCCGTAGCTGCCCGGCGATGATCCGGGAGGCTGAGAACCGTAACTGCCCGGACTTGATCCCGGCGGCTGGGACGAACCGTAACCCTGCGGACTCGATCCCGGCGGCTGGGACCCGTAGCTGCCCGGACTTGATCCGGGAGGCTGAGAACCGTAACTGCCTGGACTGGATCCCGGCGGCGGCGACGAACCGTAGCTCCCTGGACTGGATCCCGGCGGCTGCGAACCGGAGCCGTAGCTGCCCGCGCTCGATCCCGGCGACTGCAGCCCCATCGACATCGGCGACAGACCGGGAGGCTGCGAGCCGTAGCCCTGGGGTGACGAGCCGTAGCCAGAGCCCGGCTCTTCCGCCACGCCGCTCCCGTAGCCGCTGCCGTAGCCAGGACCAGCAGGCCCAAAGCCAGTGGCACCGCCAAACCCAGGCCCGCCGGCACCCGCAAAGCCCTGTGGCACCTGCGGCTTTGGCTTCCCGGGCCGAACCTTTTTCGCATACACAAACACAGCCGAGTCGCTGGCCGCCTTCGCCACGTCCGCCCAGCCTGAGGGCTTCGTCGAAACCTCGGTGATCTCTTCGTCGAGCTCCTCCTCGAGGAACGCCCGAATCGTGGCAACCGAAGCGGCTACCCCGTAGCCGCCAGCAGCGGATCCGCCTTCCTCGGCAACCTCGCCCTCAGAGCCCGCGGCCACCGCGCCTTCAATCAGGCCGACCAGCCCGCCCGACGCCCCGAGCACGATGCCGCCGGTGCCACAGGCCTCGGCGTTTTCCCGCTTGGGAAACGCCACCACGAGATTCGCCCCGGCATCATCGCCCGCCCCGCGACGAATCGCCTTGGCCGCACTGACCGTTCCCGTCAGCCGCTCGGCAAGGCCGCCGGGGAAGCCGCCGACCAGCACCTTGCCGCTCCCGGCTCCCTGCGCGTCGATCGGTATGGCGGGAGCCTCCAGATCCATGCAGTCGAGCAGCACGAGGCCCGTCTCGTCGGATGACGTGACCACATCCGCCTCAAGGAAGATGCCGAGCGTGCCGGGCTTGCGGATCAGCACCTTCGTGGCATCCCCCACCACGTCGAGCGTGGTCAGCACATAGCCCTCGGCGACTGCAACGCCGGTGCCGCTCCAGACCTGCGTGACCATTTCATCGGGGTCGTCGAGCAGCCGATCGATCGTGGCCGCATCGAGGGCGAGCCGGCCGCGAACTGGCCGTCCAAAGGGGGTGAAGTACGCGAAACCAACAACACCCGCTCCGCCGTCGCCCGGACCTCCCTGGCCGCCACTGCCAGGCCCGTAGCCGCCGCTGCCATAGCCGCCGGCCTCCATTTCACCGCCGAGGGCCCCCGACGACGACAAGCCGCCAGAACCGCCGCCGTAGCCAGCGGAGCCCTGCAGCATGCTCGATCCACCTTCCAACGACGATCCGCCGCCAAACGAAGAGCCTGCCATCCCCTGCCCCTGCTGGTTTGCCTGCGGCGGCTGATAGGGCTGCAGGCCGAGGTCGTGGATTGCCAGACGGTAGAGATCGCTCACCGCAACAACCTCATTCTCCGGCATGATCAGCTGCCCCGTGCCCAACATGCCCAGCATGATCGCCAGGTTGTCGGAGAGTTCCTGCGAGTCGGGCATCAGCTCAAGCGCCTTGCGGAAGTTGCGAATCGCAACTGAATACTTCCGCTCCGCAAGCGCCGTGAGGGCAAAGTTGTTGTAGGCATAGCCGTTGCCCGGCTCCCGCTTGATGACTTCCGAGAAGTGCACCGCCGCCCGGCGGTTGTCGCCGACCACGCTCGTGTAGATCAGCCCGAGAATCATGTCGGCCCGGCCGCTCTCGGGAAAGCGACGGCTCGCCTCTTTGAGGTGGTCTTCGGCAAGCCTGCCGTTGCCCAGCCGGATCATTTCGAAGCTCTGCTCGATGAAGCGATCGGACTCGGCCTCGAGCTTCTCTCGCTCTTCGGCGTTGAGCCAGTCGCGGCCGATCCGCCGCCGCCCCTCATCGGCGAGCTTCAGCCAGTGGGCCCGCCGCGCCTCGGCGGCCTGGCGATCGCTGCCTTCGAGTGAGCCGCTGGTGAGGGCAACGGTGTAGATGCGGGCGGCGGCAGCGGCATTCGCACAGGCTGCAGCCTTCGACTCAAGTTTGGAAACACTGGCCGGAAACGGGTCCGCCACTGCATTCAGAGGCACGCAGGCGACCGCCAGAAACGTCAGCGTCGCCATGGTCATCACAGACGCCGACAACGCGGTCCAAGACCGCACATAGCCACACGCACCCATGGATCTTTCCTCGCCGGTAGCAGAACACTCGCCCCAACAAGGAAAACTATCTCACTCATACTCAAAACACGATGATCAAAGAAAGGGAACAACCCCCTCATAGAAAGCCCCTCTACAGCGATCGATCCTCCATTGCCCGCCCCTCAAAACGGCGACGGCACCAGCAGAAACGGCTGCTGGTAGAGAACCAGCTTGCCGTAGGCTCCGATGTCGCGAGTGAAAAAGAGCAGCACGACGTAGAAGACCGTCGCCACCACGCACGCCCCACTCCACCCATACCGCCAGGCCACCCAGGGCAGACGCTCCTGGCGGCTCGCTCGGGCATACACCCAGCCAGCAAAGAGCCGCACTGGGTAGATCACCAGCACAAAAAAGGGCGTCATCAGCCAGAGGGCATCGCGGGGCGGCGTGATGATCTTGAAGAGGTAGAGCACCAGGCTGCCGCCGTAGCCCAGCAGAAACACAAGCGTCCACAGCATCGGACAGCGGCCAAACAGCTCACGTGCCTCCCGCAGGCTGCCAAACCGCCTCCAGCTGCGATCCCTCGCATACCCCGCCTGCAGGATCGGCAGCCAGGAAAGCACCACCGCCAAGCAGATCCCACCCACAATCGTGACGACGATTGCCGGCCCACGGACGCTATCGGCCGCCGCGTAGAGCGTTGTGGGCACGAGCGTCCAGGCGAAGGCCCCGCCAGCTCCCACAAGGCCCGTCCGCCAGCTGCTCCAGGGCCGGAGGTCGCGGATCAGCTGCTCCAGGGGCGCGACCGCCTTCGCCAGCCCTCCCCGCGAGCGAAAAGCCCGCACGAGCCCTCGCAGGTTGTTGAGTGGACGGAAAAAATCTCGCAGCCGCCCGCCCTGAAAGAGCGCGAGCAGCAGGTGCACGAAAACGACGGCCGCGGCCACCCACGTGGCCCGAGCAAGCCGGCGGGCCACCAGGCCGTCGGCATCGACGATCGCGGCGTCGGCGGCAAATCCGGCGAGCACCTGCAACGGCACGAGAAACAGCGCCAGCCCCACCGCCATCCCGCCCAGGCGTGCAGCGGCCCGCCGCAAGGGAAAGCCCGCTCGCAGCCTTCCGCACCGGGCGACCGCCCCCTCGGCGTCGAGCAGCGCCCCCAGAGCCCACAGGTTCAGCACGGGAATCGCCGCCACCCCCGCGAGCAGTGCCCCCAGAGACAGCAGGCTGCAGCCAACGCCGATCCCCCAGAAAACACCGCGAATCCCTCGCCGGGCGAGACGAAGCCCCCACACGACGGGCTTGGCGATCAGAGCCGCCGCTGCCCCAAGGCGGCTAACGGGCGACCTGGCAGAGGCAGGTTCGCTCACAGCAGGAAGATCGACGTTGAAGGATGCGTACGCCATAAGATGCTTGCGTCAGCGGACCCGCCCTATCGAGACCAAGCCTACCAGCGAACCGCCACCAAGCCGCCAAACAGAGCGGAAAAAGGTTGCAACGCACGCTGAGACTGCTAGACTCGTGGTGAACACGCGTATCCCATGAAGGCTCTCAGGTGCCACATGCCTTTTAAAACACTTCATAAAAAGCTCACCGCCCAACCGTTTCTCCCTTTTTGTGTCGTGACGTCGAGCGGTGAACGATATGAGATTCGGCATCCCGAGATGGCCGTGGCAACAAAGGCGCAAATGGCCATCGCTCTGCCCGACCCTGACGGCACCCCCTCGCGTCTCCAGCTCCTTTCAACGCTCCACATCACGGCCCTTGAGCCACTCGACCCTCAGCCGGCAGGATGATGGGCGAAACGCCAAGCGTTTCACCCCATCAGTTCACTCCGACCACCCGGCCTGACCACACGCGGAGACTCGCGAATGGCTCGTTCCACAACGCTCACGCTGCTATTGATCACGCTCGGTGTCGGCTGGGCGGTCAGCCGGTCCGTGCTGCCAGCACGCCAGGCGTCGGTGGCAGCCACGAGCCGCAGCCAGAGACCGCTCGATGGCGGCCGCGAGGCAGACTCCCCGGCAGCAGTTGAGACCTCAGCCCTGCAGGCCGCCGTTGACCGCCTCGATGCAGCGTTTGCCGAGATCTGGATGAGCGAAGGTCTTGAGCCTGCCACGGAGGCCGACGATCTCACGATCCTGCGACGGCTTTCGCTCGCGCTCCACGCCACAATCCCCTCCCTTGAGGAGATCCGACAGTTTGAGGCGGAGCCTGCTGAAGAACGACTCGACCGGTGGGCCCAGGCCATGCTGGCCGATCGCCGCTTCGCTGAATCGTTTGCCGAGCGGATGACACGGGCGTTTGTGGGCACGCAGGGCGAGCCCTTCCTGGTGTTTCGCCGCGACCGCTTCAAAGCCTGGTGGGCCGATCAGCTGGCGGCCAACCGACCTTATGACGAGGTTGTGCGAGAGGTGATTGCATCGCAGGGCCTCTGGACGGGCAGGCCGGCAACCAACTTCATCACCCACTCCGTGACCGATGGCACCCCATCGCCTGAGAAGCTTGCCGGCCGCACGGTGCGGGCGGTGCTCGGCCAGCGGATTGACTGCGCCGAGTGTCACGACCATCCGTTTGCCGACTGGAAGCAAAGCGACTTCCGCGGCCTCGCCGCCCACTTCGGCCAGGTCCGCCTCTCGCCTTTCGGCGTGGAAGACGATCCAGCGCGGGTGTTTCTCGCCGACATTGGCCCCCGGGGTCAGAAGCGGGGGGTGCAGGCGGAGGTGCCTTTCGGTGAAGCCTGGCTCCCAGACAGCGGCACATCCCGCGAGCGGCTGGCAGCCTGGAGCACCGACCCGCGCAACCGTCGCTTCGCCCGGGCAACCGTCAATCGCATGTGGGCGTTGCTGTTTGGCCGGCCGCTATCAGCTGGAGCCCCGTGGTATGCCGACGTCGATGACCTTCCCGATCCCCAAGAGCCAACCAGCGACGAGGCCCGCTCACCGCTCGATGTGCTTGCCGATGAGTTTGTGGCCAGCGGCTACGACCTGCATCACCTGCTGCGGGTGATCGCCGCGAGCCGTCCGTTTCAGCTTTCCTCGGCGGTCGCCTCTGCTGTTTCCGAGGAAAACGCGGGGGGCAGCGGGAGCGTCGAGGGCACCAGTTCCCCGCAGGGCGGCTCGACGTCTGCCGACTTCCAGCCGCTCCTCGATCACTGGGCGGTGTTTCCCGTTGAGCGACTGCGCGTGGATCAGGTTGTCGGCAGCATGCTCCAAGCCTCCTCGGTGCGGACGATCGACCTCAACTCAGCGCTGATGACGCGGTTCCTCCGCTTCGTCCGCGAGAACGACTTTCTTCGCGAGTATGGTGATCCCGGCGACGACGAACTGCTCGCCCGCAGCGGCACCGTGCCCCAGGCACTGGTGCGGATGAACGGCAAGCTGGTTCGCGAAACCACCGAGCCCAATCCCTTCAACGCGACCAGCCGCGTCGGGCTGGCGTCGCTCGACGACGAGCAGCTGGTGGAGCACTGCTTCCTGCTCTGCCTCAGCAGGCGGCCAACCCCTGCTGAGCAGGCCTACTTCAGCACGGCCTGGGATGAGGAACCGCCAGCTGGTGCCCCAGATGACAACGACGCCGGCAGCGAGCCGAAGCCGCGGCTCTCCGCAGCCCAGCGTGCGCAGGATCTCTGCTGGACCCTGATCAACGCGCCGGAGTTTTCCTGGAACCACTGACAGGCATCCAAGCTCCCCGCGTGCCTGCCCCACCCGCTTCACGGTCGACTGGAACAAACGGCAATGAACTTTCCACACCTGCCACGCCGCAGCCATCACATGCCTCACGCCACCAGCGGGTGCGCGAGCGTCGCCTGCTCTCGCCGGAGCCTGCTCGGCGGCTTCGCAGCCGCGAGCACGGTCGCCTTCAGTCTTCCACCCCTCTCCGCACGAGCCGCAGCCTCGCGGGGAGCGGAACGGCCCCGATCGCTGATCACGCTCTGGATGGCCGGCGGGCCGAGCCAGCTTGAGACCTGGGATCCTCATCCGGGCGGCCTGATCGGTGGACCGACCAAGGCGATTGCGACCAGCGTGCCCGACCTGCAGATTGCCGCGGGGCTTCCCCTGATGGCTGAGCGGATGGATCGCGTTTCGCTGATCCGGTCGCTCGTCAGCAAAGAGGGCGACCACGAGCGGGGCACCTACTTTGTGAAAACCGGCTACCGGCCTGATCCGACGGTCCAGCATCCGGCGATCGGCGCGGTCCTCCCGTATCAGCTCGATGGCGAAGCGATCGCCGCTGGGCTGCAGATGCCGCTCTATGTCTCGATCGGCAACGGACAGTGGCCCGGCCGCGGGGGCTACCTCGGCGAGAAGTTTGACGCCTTTCGTGTGCCGAGCCCCGGCCGAGGCGTCGACAACCTGCGGGCCGATGTGGAAGCGACGCGCAACGCCCGGCGGCTGGCTGGCCTGGAGCTCCTTTCTGGAACCTTCCGCCAGGGCCGCGAGGGCCACCCCGCCGCCACCCGCCACACCGAAACCGTGCACGATGCGCTCTCGCTGATGGCCTCCGAGCACCTTGCCGCCTTCGAAATCGAAGACGAGCCGAAGGAGGTTCTTGCTCGCTACGGCGACAGCGACTTCGGCCGCGGCTGCCTGGTGGCCCGCCGGCTCGTGGAGGTGGGCGTGCGGTCGGTTGAGGTGACCCTTGGCAACTTCGACAGCCACGCGGCCAACTTTTCGATTCATGACCGGCTCGTGGGCATGCTCGATCCTGCCATGGCAGCCCTGCTCGACGACCTGCGGGAGCGCGACCTGGAAGCCTCCACGATGGTGCTCTGCATCGGGGAGTTTGGCCGCACACCGTGGATCAATCCTCTCGATGGACGCGATCACTGGCCCAGCGGCTTTTCTGCTGTGCTTGCCGGTGGCGGCATGCCAGCAGGCCGAGTGATCGGCCACACCGATCCCGAGGGCGGCGACAAACCCACTGACCCGATTCCCGTGCAGGATCTCTACGCCACCATTCTCTCGAGGTTTGGCATCGACCCGGCGGTGGAGCTGATGACGCCGGTGGGGCGCCCGCTGGCGATCTCTGATGGAAAGCCGATCGGCAAGCTGATGTCCTGACGGGTCGGCGGCCACAGCGACGCGGCCGTGCCGCCTCACACACGCCTCAGATGCAGCTGGCAAGATCTCGCGGTGCCAGCGGATCCTCGTGTAGGCTGTAGGGTAGTATACCCCTCCGCTGAGGCCACCCACGCATCATGTCACCAGAATCTCAGTCGCATGAGCCCGACGCGGCAGGTGCACAGGCTGCCGGAGCCACGTCGGACTCTGAACTGCTCTCCAGGGCGACAGGGCTGTCTGCCCATGCCACCGACTTCGGCCTCGCCCCCAGCACCGACCACGGCGGTGAATCCGACACGATCGCACCCAGCGATGATGATCCCCTGCTCGGCGCGAGCGTCGGCGATGTGGTCATTGAGTCGATGATCGCCGAAGGGGGCATGGGCCGCGTCTACCGAGGTCAGCAGACGCTGCCCCCCAGGCCAGTCGCCGTGAAGTTCATGCGGCACGCCCGCACGGCCGTGCTTGCCGATCGCTTCCGCCAGGAAGTCGAGGTTCTCGGCAGGCTGGTACACCCCAACATCGCACAGATCTTCACCGCTGGCGAATACCGGCTTGGGCTCGAGCGGCTGCCCTACTTCGTGATGGAGTTCATCCCCGATGCCAGAACGCTGCTGCGGCACTGCACGAAGGCAGACCTCGACATCGTGCCCCGCCTCGAGCTCTTTCTCGATGCCTGCGACGCGGTGGCAGCCGGCCACCATCAGGGCATCGTGCACCGCGACCTCAAGCCGGGCAACATCCTCGTCGCCGGCGAGCCCTCCAGCGGCAACAGCACTTCGTCGGCAACGACGAGCCCGACCTCGGCGACGCACACCGCTCCAGCTGAGCAAGCCCGGAGCAGGCCCCGGATCGAGCGGCCACGGGTGAAGGTCATCGACTTCGGCATCGCCAAGGCGGCCACACCGGAGGAGCAGCAGGCAACAGGCTTCACGCAGACCGGTGAGTTTCTTGGCACCCGGCAATACATGAGCCCGGAGCAGTTTGACGGCCGACCGAGTGAGATCGATGCCCGAAGCGACGTCTACTCCCTCGGCGTCGTCCTCCAGGAGCTCCTCACCGGGCAGCTGCCCCACGACCTGGCTGGCTGCTCGCTGGTGGAGACCGCCCGCGTCGTTCAGGAGCGGCCGCCGCGGCCGCTGCAGTTTGCGGGCAGAAGCCTCGACCGCAGGCTCCGCCGCGGCCTCCACACGCTGGTCGCCCGCTGCCTGGAGAAAAACCCTGCGGATCGCTATCCCGATGCCGATGCCTTGGCGAGCGACCTGAGGAGGCTGCTGGGTGGTGAAGACCTTGCGACAGCGGGGCCGGTCGTGCGGCTCCTGCGAAAGGCGAAACGGCGGCCCGTGGCGATCGCAG
>CALCGM010000244.1 GCA_937900985.1 uncultured Planctomycetaceae bacterium
GAGGCTGTCATGAACGACCTCGGCATGAAGGAAGGCTTTGACGTCGGCCTGGAGATGTCTGGCTCGCCGGCAGCGCTGCGGCAGATGCTCGGAGCGATGTGCCATGGCGGCAAGGTGGCGATGCTCGGGATTCCCTCGGAGCCGATCGCCATCGACTGGCAACAGGTGGTCTTCAACATGCTCACGATCAAGGGCATCTACGGCCGGGAGATGTATGAAACCTGGTACAAGATGACAGTGATGATCCAGAGTGGGCTGGAGATCGCGCCGGTGATCACCCACCGCTTCCACTTCACAGACTACGAGAAGGGCTTTGCCGCCATGCAGTCGGGCGAGAGCGGCAAGGTGATTCTCTCTTGGAGAGATGCATGAGCCGCGAGCAGCTTTGGGAAACCCTCGCCGAGCAGTCGGCAGAGATGCGAGAAGCCGGCACCTACAAGACTGAGCGGGTCTTGGAATCGCCCCAGCGGGCCCACATCCAGGTGGCTGGCCGCAGTGTGCTCAACATGTGCGCCAACAACTACCTCGGCCTCGCCGCTCATCCCGATATTCTGGCCGCCGCACACGCCTCGCTCGACGAGTGGGGCTACGGGCTGGCCAGTGTGCGGTTTATCTGCGGCACGCAGCGGCTCCACAAAGACCTCGAAGCCGCACTGAGCAAGTTCGTGGGCAAAGAAGACACGATCCTCTACAACTCCTGCTGGGATGCCAACGGGGGCCTCTTCGAGACGATTCTCGGCCCAGACGATGCGATCATCTCCGACGAGCTCAACCATGCGAGCATCATCGATGGCATCCGGCTCTGTAAGGCGAAGCGGCTGCGGTATCGCAACAACGACATGGCCAGCCTGCGGGAAAAGCTCGCCGAGGCCACCAATGCCCGCTACCGGCTGATCGCCACCGATGGCGTGTTTTCCATGGACGGCACCCTCGCCAACCTTCCGGCCATCTGCGAGCTCGCCGACGAGTTTGACGCGGCCATCATGGTTGACGACTCTCATGCCGTCGGCTTTGTGGGCCCGCATGGCCGCGGCACCCACGAGCATTTCGGCGTGATGGATCGCATCGACATCCTCACCGGAACCCTCGGAAAAGCTCTCGGCGGCGGAAGCGGCGGCTACACCTCCGGCCGCAGCGAACTCGTTGAGTGGCTCCGCCAGCGTTCGCGGACGTATCTCTTCTCCAACACGGTGGCCCCGCCTGTGGCCGCAGGGGCACTCGCCTCGCTGTCGATGCTTGAGGCCTCCACGACTCTTCGCGATACGCTCGAGGCCAACACCCACTTCTTCCGCGAGGAGATGACCAGCCGAGGCTTTGCAATCCTGCCCGGCGAGCACCCGATCGTGCCGGTGATGCTGGGCGACGCGGCCCTCGCCTCACGGATGGCCGACGCGATGCTCGAGGAGGGCGTCTACGTGATCGGCTTCAGCTACCCGGTGGTGCCCCAGGGGAAGGCCAGGATTCGCACCCAGGTTTCCGCAGCTCATTCTCGCGACGATCTCGCCAAGGCGGTTGCCGCCTTCGAGGCTGCCCGCTCCCGGCTCGGCTGAACCGACAGCGCACCAAAAAACCCGCTGCAAGCGGCACCACCACAGGCCACTCGCAGCGGGTTGTTGTGTGGATGGCATCCACTCGCGGCTCAGGCTGCCAGGGCCGCAGAGGCCTGATCCGCCTTGCGGCGGCGGCGACGCATGCCGGTGTAGCCCAGGCCGCCGACGAGGCCAACAGCGGCCAGGCCGAAGGTGCTCGGCTCCGGCACGGCCACCGAAACGGCACCGCCAAGGTCGCGGAAGCCTCGCCCGCCGGCAACGATGGTGTTGAAGCCAGCAATCTGGGTGAGGTCGCCATTGTTCAGGTCGATTGTGTACCAGTCGCCGGTGGAGTAGTTGGTGCCGTAGAGCGTGCTGTTGAGAGCATCGAACGAAAGCTGCAGGCCGACTGTGCGATCGTTGCCCGGCGACGAACGAAGCTCGGTGAAGCTCACCGTCGGGTTGGTCAGGTCAAGCGAGTAGAAGCGGCCGCGCGACGTAACGGCGTAGAGCGTGCCCGAGTTTTGATCGATCGCAATGTCGCCGAAGGAGTTGGTGTTCACACCAATGGGGTTCATTCCGAGGATGGCGAAACTGTTGATACCCGTCACGCTCGGCACAGCCGTGGAACCGCTGCCGGAGTAGGTCAACTGGGCCTGCTTGAGCACGTCTGAGTTGTGCTCGAAATACCAGAAGGAATCGTTGTAGAAAGCGGCATTGTTGGGGTCGGCGGTCAGGCCAAGCGAGAGGCCGCCAACACTCTTGACCGTGCCCGTGGCCCGCTCCCAGTAGTCGAAGGTGTTGGCGGCATTGACGAAGAAGAGGTGGTCGCGTGCGTAATCGACTGCCAGGGCGTTGGCGGTCTGGCCGATCTCGCTGCTGGTGAGCACCTTTGTGCTTGTCTTATCGGCAGGATTGAGCAGCCAGATGTCGTTGGCCACGTCGACACCATACATGAAGGTGTTGAACGATGCTGCCAGCGTTTGATTCCCCTGCAACGCCACGACGGCGATCACCGCGAGCAACAGGAGTGTTTTGTGGAGGACGGAAAAGACGCCGTGAACCGTGGTGGTGGTGTTCATCGGATCGTGCTCTCTGCAACGTGAAAACGTCGAGCAGGCGACGAGACCGAGTGCGAGAGACGAGCCGCGGCAAGAACCAGAAAACTCAGAAGGATGCGGAAGAGACCGCTCGAACGGAGCTACGACCTGGGAATGAAGTCAAGACATTACACCACACCGGTGAACCACCGGGCGGGCAACCTGATTTCACTGCTGCGACGTCAGTCGCACGCGGTCAGTAGCTTGCTCCTTCTTCTTTCGGCAGCAAGCCCAACGCTCGCCGCCAGCACTCAGTAAGATACCTGTCTGTTGGGGGGAGTCAACGCCCCTCAAAAAAATCACACACACCCCGAACGTGTCGGGGGAAACTCCGCAGAATGCCGCTGAGAACGCTACCGCTGCAGCTGAGGATTCTCCCGGCCCGCCATTCGCCCGTTGCCTCGCTCCTGCAGGGCCAGCGACACGGTCTGGCCGAGCGAGGCATTCCACCACGCCATCAGCGCCTCAGGCACCGCGTTCTCTGCCGCCCGGTCAGACGGACACGCCCGCAACGCGGCAGCAAACGAAGCGAATCCCTCGCCATCTCCGAGCCAGGCTTCGCCCAGCCCCTGGGCCTGCTCCGCATCGAGCCTGCGGAGCGTGGCCACGAGCGGCTGATGGAGCCCAGATTTTTCCAGCACGGTCAGCAGTGGTTCGCACTCCCGCGCGAAGGCTGCCGCCTCCGCTCGACTCTGCCCCCGCATCGCAAACGACGCTGCCAGCGGCTTCATCGGCATCGCCGAGGCTGCCAGCAGGTGGGCGACAGGGCCGGGCTGATCCGAGCCCATAAAGAGGGCCACCTCCTGGAAGCTGGCGGTTCCATCCTGGCGGAGGACGGCGTTGGCCAGCCGGGCCAGGCCGGTGGGCCAGGCCTCACTGCCGCAGGTCTCATCCAGCCAGCCCCACGCCTTCGCCGAGAGCTTGGCAAGCACGGCCATGATCGCATCGCCCGGCTTCTGATCACCGTTCGCCGATGGCACAACGGGCAGCTCATCGCGGTGATTCTCGTCAGCAAGCACGCTCGCGAGCAGGCCGTCGATCTCTGCAAACCCACCCTCTGCTGCCGCAGCGGCGACGGCAGCAGCCAGATCGCCAAACGGGCCAGCCGCTTCAGCCGTCGTGTCACCCATGCCGATGAGCGCCAGCGTCTGGCCAACGAGCCGGCCGGCCGGCTCGGATCCAAAAAACCCGATGGCCGACGACACAGGAGCCTGTGGACGGAAAGCGTTGGGCCCGCTCGCATCCCTCAGCCCAGCCAGCTGCTCGTCCCACGAGCCCGCCTCCGCGACGGTGATGCGGCCAAGGCGGGCAATGTCGACTTCCAGCAGGCGACCGGTCGGCCCGTCAAAACGCGCCACACCGCCGTCGCCGCCACGGATCTCAAGCGTGTCGCCACGCCAATGAATGTTCTCGGCATCTCCGTCCTTTGACGGCTTGCGGTGCACGAGCGCCAGGCAGGCGACGGGCTCAATCCGCGCGGTCACCACGGCAGCCGGCTCCGATTCCGAAGCGGCAGACCCAAACGAGGCCGCCAGCCCCAGGTCATGCCGATAGTCGCCGGTCTCTGGATCAACCGTCTCCCGCACGCTCAGTGCGGCCTGCACGGCGGCCTGGCCGAGCGACGCGAGCGGCACCTCAAACCGGCCGGCATGCTGCGAAAGAAAAACACCCAAGCCCGCCTCGGTGACCGCCACAGCCCCGCCGCCATCGCCCGCCCCCAGCATGACCACCGCTCCACGCTCCGCAGAGAGCAGCAGCGACGCCATCGGCGTGCCATCGGGCTTTGTCCAACTCACCTGGATGCCATTGCTTTCCAGCGCCTTGCTGAGCCACGAACGAAACCGCAGCATCACCGCTTCCTCGCGGGTCAGCGGCTCGCCGAGTGGCGTGACCTTCGGATAGGCCAGCAGATCAAAGACGGCGGTCACACCGCCATCGCGGGAGGCTCCTGGCTCCAAGGCAACCTTGTGCCGAATAAACCGGCCGGAGAGCCGTAGCTGCTCTTCCCACACGCGGCGGTCGGCCTCACTGACGCGACCGCCTTCCTTCAGTTTCAGAAACGACCGCAGCGAGGCCACCGTCACGCGTTCGGTGCCCTTCACCGCAACCTCACGGAGCGTGGCCGGCGGCGGCAGGTCGGCAAAATCCAGCGAGAGCGTCGCCTGGCCTGCCTCGGCGTCTGCATCATTGGCAGCCACCACCGCGATCCGACAGGCCGTCTGCCCCTTCTTTTTGAGCTGATCCGCAGCCAGCAGAAATCCCTCTTCCCGCAGGAAACGGACGACGAGTTGCTGCACCGAGTCGGTGAAGGGAGCGTCAACCGCAGCCGGCTCGCCGCTCGACCAGAGTGGTTTTTTCATGCGAACGGGCCGCCCCTGGTCGTCAACCCACACCACCGTCGCCGCGTTGCCGGCATCGACAACCCGCGGCTTGGCAGACGATGGGGGCTGCGGGGTTGTCAGCCAGCGGTGGAGGTCGGCCGCGAGCGGCTCGGGAAGCCCGTTGATTGTGATGGGGCCTGCCGTCAATCGCAGGCCAGGAGCCACATCGACGGCCACGCGTCGATGCTCCGCGTCGTCCCCAGCAACAGTCTCGACAGCTGCGGTCACAGCAGGATTCGCATAGCCCTGCCGCTGCAGGGTGAGCCTGGTGATGTCCACGACCGCCGTCGCTAGGGCGGCGTCGGGTGTTGCGGGGGTCGAATACCGAAGCAGATCGTCATCCCCCTCGAGGGCCTCGGCGAGCCGCTCGGGAGCTGGGTCGGTGACACCGCTGACAACGATCTCCAGGGCCGATGCAGCTGGGCTCCAGCCCAGAGACGCGAGAGCAATCGCCACCGCCACACGCACGCTGAATCCGAGTAGGGTCTGCCGCACTGCACATCCTCCACAGCCTCAAAATGCCACTCCGTCGGCGGAAGGGTAGAGAAGGTGTGAAAGGCGGCAAAGACCAGAACCGCCGTGCCCCAAGCCCGTGGGCTACCCAAAAAGCTGCGGGATCGGCCGCCCACGGTCGGTGGCGGGCACCGGCCGGTCTCCGGCGTAGAGCGTTTCGGCGGGATCGCAGCCCGCAGCCGCGAGAATGGTGGCAAACAGGTCGGGCACCGAGACAGGCTGCTCCAGGATCTCCTTGCAGAGCTCGTCGGTGGTGCCGATCGCCTGGCCGGTCCGCAGCCCGCCGCCGGCGAGCACGACGGAGAAGGCCTTCCCCTGATGGCCACGCCCTCCCTGGCTGTCAAAGCCTGACGGCCGACCAAACTCGCCAGCCACCACCACCAGCGTTGTGTCGAGCAGCCGCTTCTCCTCCAGGTCGTCGAGGAGGGAAGCCATGGCCGTGTCGAGGCTCTGAATCAGCAGATGCTGCCCCCGCTGGCCCTCGTTGTGAGTGACCCAGCCGGTGCCGTTTTTGAAGTTGAGGTCGTAGGAGACCTCGACAAAGCGACAGCCCCGCTCGACCAGACGACGGGCGAGCAGGCACCGCTGGCCAAACTCATCGCCATACCGCTCGCGGAGGTCGGCCGGCTCCCGCTCAAGATCAAAGCTGCTGAGAAACTCCGGGCCGGCAAGCCGGGCGGCGGCCCGGGCCACCGCGATGTCGCCAGCAACCCGTCGATCGTCTCCGGTTCGCTGCAGGAATGAATCTTCGGTCTCGCGGAGCAGAGCCGACCGCCGCGCAGCCCGCTGCTCAGAAATCCGCTCGGGCCGCACCAGCCCCCGAGGGCCTGCCGTCGTGCTCGACACCACGAGCGGCCCGTGCTCAGCTCCAAGAAAGCCGGGGTTGCGGCCGGCCGAGGGCTGGCCCATCAGCACGTAGGAGGGCATCAGCTCACTGCCCGGCCCCTTCATCGCCGACACGATCGAGGCCAGCGACGGATAGATGATGGTGCCGCTCACCGGCCGGCCCACATGCATGCGGTAGGCCGCCGCGCCGTGCTCGTCGATCACGTCGTGGTGCACCGAACGGATCGGCACGCAGCGGTCCATGCGGGGAGCCATCGCCGCGAGATGCTCGCAGATGTCCACGCCGGCAATCGCGGTGGGGATGCCGGGGTAGGCAGAGCCCGGATCCTTGAGGCCATCTTTGCTGACCCGTTTCTGATCCCAGGTGTCGACCTGCGACTGCCCGCCGCCCATCCAGAGCATGATCACCTGCTCGGCCGATCCCTTGGGCGGCTGGCCATCGCCGTGCCCCGGCTGCTCTGAGGCCAGCAGCGGCACGCCCCGCCCAGCTGCAGCCAGCATCGCGGCTCCCGAAACAGCAAGAACA
Source organism: uncultured Planctomycetaceae bacterium (assembly GCA_937900985.1). Taxonomy (GTDB): domain Bacteria; phylum Planctomycetota; class Planctomycetia; order Pirellulales; family UBA1268; genus M30B53. The sequence continues at coordinate 6,896 of CALCGM010000244.1, forward strand.
TCGCGCCTTCGCATCAACTCCTCCTCTCCCAGCACCCGCCCAACGATACCACTTGGGCCGCCTCTTGCCCGCTCGCGGCGTGATCCTGGCCTACCGTCCGGCGGGCTCTGCATAGCTGTAGTTAAAGCGACCATTCGGGGCGACGTCGCCATCGGTGGTGAAGTTCATGATGCCGCCTCCTGCGACATTGGCTTCGCCGAGAGTATTGTCTTCGCCGAAAACATTGTCGGCCCAGGTGAACTCAAACTGCAGGCCTTCTGCCGTGGGCTTGATCAGCTCCCGCGGGACCGCCAGATGGAGGTCGCAGCCATCCCATGCGAGCCGCGCCTCACCAACCGAACGCCATTTCCATTTCCCCTCCGACCGCTCGATCGAGCAGCTGCCCTCCACAGTCCGCGACCGATTGATGAGCAGGTCGTAGCCCTCCCAGCCGGTCTCGTGACTGCTGTCTGTGTCGATCAAGAGCAGCATCCAGGCATCGCCTGCAGGCGGCGTCAACGGCTCACGGGTCGACACGCGAAAGAAAACATGCTCCTCGTCGCGAGCAACCTGGGCGAGCACCAGATCGTTGCGGCCGGTCGTGTTCGTGTACTGCACATGGTTGTTGTAGCCCGGCCAATCGCGGTGAACCGTGTCACCGGCATCGTCGCGATAGACAGGCTCGACACCCTCCCACTGGGAGAAGCTGCGATCGATCACAATACGCCGCGCGGGGCTCACGGCTGGCGGCGGCCTCACGCCCTTGTAGCGACGGATAAAACTCGCAAGCTGGTAATAATAGGCATCGGCATGGCCGCCTTTCATCGGCTCGATGTCGCGGCTGTGCTCGTGGTCAAACTGATCGACAAACATCACCGGCTGCTGCACCCCGTTGAACTCATGGTGCAGCCCAGCAATCCACTCGTTCCAGCCGGTCACAAAGATCAGCCGCGGATCTTTCGACAGTGCTCGCTCAAACTGCTCGGTGAAGTTGAGCCCATGCGCGACGATCCCCGGCCGCAGATCGGGCGATCCGTTGTGGAAACTCCGGCCGCGAGCCCCCGGCTCACTCATCGATCCCAGCCGGTCGCCCACAGCGTTCTGAGCCACGCCCACCGACATCTGCTCTTTCTCTCCCCGGCTGTTGCGAAACACATGCTGAGGAGAAACCTCAAGCCAGCTCCACATGTCGGGCTTCACCGGCCCCCGAAAGTAGTCCGGCTGCGGCGTGCGAAACGTAAACATCTTCCGCAGCCGTTCCGCGTCATCGCCGAGCCTCTCTGGGTCGGCCATGATCAGCGGCTTGCCATCCCAGCGAAACCACAGGTCTGGCTCGATAGCCGGGTCGTAGAGGTCGCTGGCAAGCTGCCGAACGACCTTGGCCGGCTCCCAGAACGGGCAGAGAAACGCCACCTGAGGTGTCTGCCCGCCGTCGCGACGCACGCGAGCAAAGACGTTGAGCAGGGCCTTCGCATTTTCGGTGTAGGTGTGCTGATTGGTGACATCGAAGATCACCGCGTCGACGCCAGCATCGGAGAGCATCTGGGCATGCTTTGCCAGCACATACGGGTCGTCGGAGTTGTAGTAGCCAAAGATCGACTCACCCCAGTGGTGCGGGCTGCCGAGTGGCCCCCAGAGCGGGTTGCCCCGATCGCTCATCGCCCCGGGATGCTCCGCCAGAATCTTTGAGATGTCGAAAGGCCCGCCATTCGCATGCGGCCCGAGCCAGAGAAAATAGAAGATCGCCACCGTGCGGTCCTTCCGGGGTGGGCCGCACTCAGCAAAGCCAGGCAGCCTGCGGCCCAGGCCGTCGGTAGCAGCCCAGGTGTCAGGCATGGTGTCGATACGGCCCTGGCCATACACGGAGGCACAGCCAAGCCCCACCACCACCGCCACAGCAAGCACGACTCGGTCGGCCGATCGCACGAAACGCATGCTGCTCATTCCTTCACGTGTTGTGGTCGCGGAACCCACGGCTCGCGCGATCAGAAGCCCACATTCTTTATCTGTTACGGCACCCAGACAAACTCGGGGCTGTTGACGAGCACCCACTGCAGGTCCTCGGCCCGCTCCCGCCAGGACGCGGTCAGTCGTTGGGTTGGCGTGGCTCCTGCTTCCAGCTCGGCGATTCGCTGGCGGACCAGCTCATCAGCGAGCGGATCGAAATGATTCCGCCAGGAGATTCGCCGCCGGTAGACGGCCGCGGCCTGGTCGTCGATGCCGGTCTGCCGCGCCTCAAAGCCCTCCGAAACCAGCGAGCCGAGCCGCGACTCCTCCAGATCAGTCGCCCGTCGCCCCAGCACAGCCAGCGTCATCAGCTGCACAAACGCTGCGGGCGACTCTGCCTCGCAGGCGGCCTGGGTCAGCCAGGCATCGGGCGTGGCGTCGAGCAGGGCTGCGGCAGCAGCACCGTTGGCAAGCGCGAGCGGACGCAGCGGACTGGGTGGCTCATCCGGCCGCACCTGCGGATCCTGCCGCTGCGGCCGCCAGCCATAGGCGGCGAGCAGCTCGTTGAGGAGATCGACCTGCGGGATCCCCAGCGAGATGCGGTCCCGCTCACTTGCCGAGCAGACCAGCTGCCAGGCCCGCGATGGCCTTCCCAGCTCGGGAAAGGTGCTGCGAGGCTGCGAGCCGTCCTGCCCGAAGCTCTGCACCTCCCCCCGCATCGGCTTCCCGGTGGCGATGTGCAGCGAGTCGACCAGCTGCTCGGCGGTGAGCCGACGCCGCACCGGCCCGCGGAAGGCCGCACCCGCTGGCTGATCGCCAGCCACTCCCGGCACCGCCTGCCGCTGATACGCGGCAGAGGTCATGATCAGCCGGGCGAGATGCTTCAGGTCGTCGCCGCTGACGAGCAGCTCGCGGGCCAGAAACCGCAGCAGCTGCGGATGCGATGCCGTCCGCTCGCTCCAGTCGCTCGCCGAGTCGACGAGGCCGCGGCCCATCAGCCGCATCCAGAGCCGGTTGGCCATCACCTCGCGGAAGCGGATGTTGGCAGGGCCCGTGATCGCCCACGCCAGCTGCTCCCGCGTGCCCTCCGCCAGCAGCTCCCCTGCGGGCTCAGTCGTGTCACCAAACTCCTCAAACGGCCAGGCCGGCGGAACCTTCTCCCCGGGCGTGATCGACACGCTCACGATCATCTCGTCGAGCTCTTCTGGCGTGGCCGGAATGCTGCTGCTCGCCGGCACTTCAAGCGGCGTGCCCTCCAGCATCGCCGCCATCGCAAACAGATCCGACTGCTCAAAGGGATGATTGGGGGCGTCGTGGCAGCGGGCGCACTTCATCTCCACGCCCAGAAACGCGGTGCCCAGCACATGGGCCTTGGCTGCCATCGGCACATCATTCTCTGAGGCCATCCCAAAGCCCGCCGGCCCCCCCAGCTCCTTGCTGCCTCCCATGCGGATCAGGTTGGTCACAAAGCGGTCGAGCCCCACGTTGTCGAGCAGGCAGTCGTGGATGTACCAGCGAAAGGGTCCGCTGTTGTTGAGCGTCGGCTTTGTCAGCGCCGGGTTTTCTGCCAGCACGTCCATCCAGTAGCTCGTCCAGTGGTCTGCCCACTCATCGGAGGCGAGCAGGCGATCGATCACCGCACCGCGGTCGAGCGGTGGCGGAGCGGCCTGATCGCGTCCGAGGTCTCGCAGCTCCGCCACGGTGGGGATGCGGCCGGTGAGATCGAGCGTGACGCGACGGAGAAAGGCATCGTCGTCGATCAGCGGCGTCGGGGAGCCACCCTCTTCAGCGAGCCGGGCGAGCAAGAAGCGGTCGATCGCCGTCAGCTCAGCGGCCGCGTGTGGCACCTCCGGAACCGGCACCGGCGGAAACGCTGCCGCCGCCGCAGCGGCATGCCGCTGCTCCCAGAAGGCATCTTCGGCGGCATCGGCAGCAGCACGGGCAGCCCGATTCCAGCCAACAACCAGTTTATGCTCGCGGTCGAGGAGCCCCTGCCAGCCAGCATCGTCTGGCTGCCAGTCGCCGCCGAGCACGCGAAACGGCTCGCCTGGAGACGCCACGGCCACGAGCAGCTCGCCCAGCTGCGGCACCCGGCCGTCGCCCCCCAGCAGGCGATACACCTCAAAGCGATGGGGCTGGCCGTCCGACTCAAACGCAACGAGGGTGTCGGTGTGGCCGCCGGTCTGCTGGACCACGCCCGGCGGCGAGTCGGCCAGCTCGTAGACCTTGCCGTGGGCTGAGCCGCTGAGCTTGGGGGCTGATTTCTGCTCGGCGAGCAGCTGGCCATCAAGATACACGCGGGCAGCATCCAGGCTCCGCAGCAGCAGCTGGCACCGGCCCTCTGGCAAACGGACCTCGGCAGCAAGCCGCACCAGCGACGCCCCCGGCCGATTGGCGATCAGGCCACGGCTGTCGTAGCGATGCGGCAGACGCGTCACCGCCATGCCGTTGGTGGTGAACACAGGCTCGGTGTGCGTCGGCTGGAAAAACCAGCTCCGCATCGGCAGGTCGCAGATCGCCACGGCCGTCATGCCCGGGCTCAGCGGCAGCGACTCAGCTGCCCAGGGCATCGCCGGCTCCTGCGTGTCGATCCACTGCGTCTTCTCGGCAAGCAGTTCGGGAGCAAGGCGGGCCCGGTAGATGGCCAGCCCATCGATCAGCCCCGGAAACGTGTGCCCGGCCCCATGCGAGCCGCCGATCCAGAGGTCGTCGTTGTCGACGACGGGCGGGGCGGGCGAGTTGCCCTCCATGTCCCACACGCCTTCGATCGGCTGCCCGTCGATCGCGGCCACCACCTCTTCTCCGGTGCCGAAGGTGTAGCTGAGCATGACATGGTGCCAGCGGCCGTCGACCGCCACGGCCGCCGTGCTCGTCCAGCGATGGGCCCGCTGCCCGCCCGCAGGGTCGCTGGCGTCCATCCAGAGAAAGGAGAGCGCCGTGGAGCCGCCGCCCTGCAGCCGGAGGGCGTAGTTCTGATTGGCGTCGTTGTCTTTGCCGGCAACAGTGTGGGTGCGGCCCTTGCCGACGATGTAGGGAAAGGCACCGGCAGGCGACTCATCGATCCGCAGCCAGGCCTCGATCGTGAGGGTGTCGCCAGCAGCGAAGTCGAGCGGGCTTGCGTCGCCCGGATCGACAACCTTCAGCAGCTGCGTGCTGCGGGGAAGCAGCGAGGCCTTGCCCCCCTCCATCCGCGATGGGCCTGCGGCCAGCGGCCCCTCACGAACCTCAAAGCCGCTGACAGCGGCTTCGGCCCGCGGCAGCATCACTACGTCGAGCGTCAGCACCGGCTCGCTGGCAGCCGCGGCGGAGGCCGCACCCGCCAGCAGGCACACGAGGCTCTGCACAATGGACGTTCCATGAAACGTGCGTTTCGTGACAGTGCGCTTCGTGACAGTGCGTTTTTGGGCGTGCCGCATCACTTCTCCCCCCGGTCTTCCGCTCAAAAAGCCTACCACAGGCCCCAGGAGCCTCGCCTCCTGCCTCGGTCGGGCCCCGCCTCATCCGTGATGGACCGCCCAACTTTCGGAACGGGAACACTTTCGGTGGCCGCCCATTTGGCCACCGAGCAGCCCCGGCGGAAGATTGCCACCCTCGC
>CALCGM010000245.1 GCA_937900985.1 uncultured Planctomycetaceae bacterium
CTCGCCTTGCGGGATGTCGTCGAGCCCCGGCCGGCACCAGCAGCCCAGCCTGAAGCCGTAGCCACACCCGCGGCCTCGCCAATCGATCCCGACGCCCTGCCGCTCGACATCTGGCGGCAGGTCGGGGAGACGGTCGGGGGTATGGCCGCTGGCTTCATCAGCGAGGCCACGCGTGCGGTGTGGCATGACGATGATGGCATCGAAGTCACCATGCCAGCGAAGGGAGAGGCGGGCTGTTCCTTCCTCAAGCGGCCGGAAGTCGCCGCCAGCGTGACGGCGGCTCTCCGAGAGCTCAGCGGACGAACGCGGATCGTTTTTCAGTTTGAGGCTGCCGAGCCTGCGGCGGCAAAGCCGAAGCCTGCCGCCGCGCGGTCGCAGGCGGCATTGCTGCGGCTCGCCTCGGAGCACCCGTTGGTGAGCCACGCCCGCACAGTGTTTGATGCCGCGATCCGCCGGGTTGATCCGCCTGCGGCGGGAGGCCGGAAGCCGCGTGAGGCTGGCGGATAGGGTTTCATCGGGCTTGGATAACGAATCTTATGGCAGCGAAATCAGACAGCTCCCGCGGTGTGATCGCCACGCTCATTGAGCAGTTTGCCGATTTGCCGGGGATCGGTCGCAAGTCGGCCGAGCGGCTGGCCTACCACGTGATGAAGATGCCTCCCGATGAGGCCCTGGCCCTCGCCGACGCCGTGCGGGCGGTGACCGAGCGGCTGCATCCCTGCAAAGACTGTTTCAACCTGTGCGAAGAGGAAACCTGCACAATCTGTCTGGATTCGAGGCGTGATCCGGGCCAGCTGATGGTCGTCGAGCAGGTGCGAGACCTGTTGGCCCTGGAGGCCGCAGGGACCTATCGCGGTCGCTATCACGTGCTGCAGGGACGGCTCTCGCCGCTGGACAACGTGGGGCCTGAGCAGCTCACCATTCGGCAGCTGCTCGACCGCGTCCGCGACGGCGGCATTCGTGAGGTGATCATGGGCACCAGCCCGACGGTGGAAGGAGACGCCACGGCAGCAGAGATTGCCGGCAGGCTTGCCGATCTTCCCGTCGAGGTCACGCGGCTCGCGCGTGGGCTCGTCGTTGGCAGCCCCCTCGAGCAGGCCAACAAGGCGATGCTCGCCGACGCCCTCTCCGGTCGGCAACGGCTCTGAGCCCTCTCTCCGCGACGACGCCAAGGTGTCGCACGGCGTCATCGATGATGGCAGACGGCCCGCAACGTTTTTTGTTGGTGAGCCTCACGACGCGGCAGCCGGCAGGGGGTATTCTTGGGGGGGTGGTCATGCTGCAGCACGCGGCGTGCCGAAATCTGGTCAGGGTGCAGAACTCGCGGAGTCGTCAGCAGTGAAACTCTCTTTCGGGCAGGAAATGCGGCTGGCGCAAAAGCAGATGCTTGCGCCGCGCATGATCCAGTCGATGGAGATTCTGCAGCTGGCCCACCAGGCTCTCGAGGAGCGGATCGAGCAGGAGATACAGAACAACGAGACGCTCGAGATTGATGAGCCAGAGGTTGGGACGGAGCCGGGTGAGCCTGCAGAACCCCAGCAAACCGCTGCCGACGAGCAGCCGCTTGTCGTCGATCAGGAGCACGACAACCAGGCCGATTTTGAGCGGTCGTACGACTGGTCGACGGAGTATCCCGACACCGACGAGGAGCGGCCGAGGTCGAGCGCCTCGCGGCTCGATGAGGCCTCCGATCGCTACCTCGATGCGATGGCCAACATGGAGCAGCGGCCCGAAACGCTGTCGGACCACCTCCACGAGCAGCTGACCCTCTACGACCTCACCGAAGCGGAACGGGGGGCAGCCGATCGTGTGATCTACAACCTCGATGCCAACGGCTACCTGCAGCTCCCGCTGGAAGACCTGGTCGATCCCGAGGGGCCAGACGGTCAGCTGGCCGATCTGACGAAGGCGCTCGAGGTGGTGCAGAGCATGGATCCGCGGGGTGTGGCCGCACGCAGTCTGCGGGAGTGCCTGCTGCTGCAGATCGAGGGCCACAGCCCCGACGCGGTGCGGCTGCGGACCATCGTCGACAACCACCTCGAAGATCTCGCGGCCAACCGTCTGCCCCTGATTGAAAAACGCACCGGCTATTCGATCGAGGAGATCGAGGAGGCCCGTCAGGAGCTGCATCGTCTGCGGCCCAAGCCAGGATCGCTGTATGCGATGAGTGTGGTGCCGACGGTCAGGCCCGACGTGTTTGTGGAGCAGGATGAAGATGGGAAGTGGACGGTCCGGCTCGACGATGTCGACCTGCCGAACATGCGGATCAGCCCTTACTACCGGCAGATGCTGATGTCGCCCTCGACCGATCCGGCCACGCGGGACTACATCAAGCGAAAGATCAACTCCGCCCAGTGGCTGATCGAGTCGATCGAGCAGCGACGCAGCACGCTGCTGAAAACCGCCCAGGCGATTGTCGATCATCAGACCCGCTTTCTCGCGGAGGGCCCAGAGGCGATCGAGCCATTGAAGATGCAGCAGATCGCCGACAGGATCGGCATGCACGTGACCACGGTCAGCCGGGCCGTTGACGACAAATGGCTGCAGACGCCGCGGGGGCTGCTGCCGCTCCGCGGCTTCTTTGTGGGGGGCACCGTTAGCGCTGATGGCGAGGAGGTCGCCTGGGACACCGTGCGGGTGCGGCTGCAGGAAATCATCGACGGTGAGCCGAAGGACCGGCCCTTCAGCGATGACGACCTGGTGGAGCAGCTCGGCAAGAAGGGCATCACGCTGGCGAGGCGAACGGTCACGAAATACCGCAAGGCGATGAAGATCCCTAGTTCGCGGCAGCGAAGAGACTGGAAACTGGCGAAAACCAGTCGTTCTCAGCGGTCGTCCACCGCGTCGGCCGCAGACGAGACGGCGGCAGTCGTGCCCGCTGGGGAGACGGCGGAGGCAGACCCAGGCGAGCCGATGGTCGGCTGAGGGGCGATGGTTTGCCCAAATGCCGTTGCCGGGTTGTCGGTTTGGCTGCTGCTTTCGTAGATTTCGGGGGACAGGTTCTTCCGCGGCGTTCTTGCCCTGCAGCCCTTTTCCGAAAACACGACTCACGCATGCGATGCCCTTTTTGCCGCGATGACAACGACCGTGTCATCGATTCGCGTTCGGGAGACGATGGCACGTCCATCCGCCGGCGTCGGGAGTGCCTTGGCTGTCGCCGGAGGTTCACGACCTACGAACGGGTGGAGCGGCAGCTGCCGACCGTGATCAAAAAGGGCGGAGACCGCGAGCCGTTTGACCGTGACAAGATCAAGCGGGGTCTGGCCAAGGCCTGCTGGAAACGCCCTGTCGCCGAGGACGACATCGAAAGCATGGTCTCCA
>CALCGM010000246.1 GCA_937900985.1 uncultured Planctomycetaceae bacterium
AAGCCAGCGGCGTGGTCGACTTCGCCCGCATGGTGCGGGCCTACTGGGGCACGATTCTCTCCGTCGATGACAGCGTCGGCCGCCTGCTCGACTGGCTGGCCGAGACGGGCGAACTCGACAACACGATGTTTGTCTTCCTCGGCGACAACGGCCTGCTCGAAGGCGAGCATGGCATGGTCGACAAGCGAACGGCCCACGAGGCCAGCATTCGCGTGCCGATGCTGATCCGCTATCCACAATGGACGAAAGCCACCGGGCCGATCCGTGTGCCGCAGCAGGTGCTGACCACCGACGTCGCTCCCACCATCCTCGATGCCGCCGGCGCCGAGCCAATGAGCGGCATTCACGGCCAGTCGATACGGCCGCTGGTGTCGACAACGCCCCCTGCATGGCGAACGGAATGGCTCTACCACTACAACTACGAGAAGCAGTTTCCCTACACGCCCAACGTGCGGGCGGTGCGAGGCGATCGCTTCAAATACATCCGCTATCCACACGGGGATGGCACCGCCGACCGGCACATGGCCGAGCTCTACGACATCCAGGCCGATCCAGCTGAGAGCAGCAACCTGATCGCCGATCCGGCACTGGCCGCCACGGTCGCCGAGATGCAGGCCCGCCTCGAGCGAGCGATGCAGGCCGTCGGCATCGACCCCGACGCCGACGCGATGCCCCTCGATGAAGGCATCGGCACCGAGCTTCCCGATGAGGCGATACGCTAGCCCGCATGTCACAGCCAACTGCCACCACCGCCGTCATCATCGTCGACCATGGCTCTCGCCGAGAGGCGAGCAACGAGATGCTCCTCGAGGCTGCCAAGGCGTTTCGAGCCTCGTCGGGCTACGCGATCGTGGAGCCTGCCCACATGGAGATCGCCCAGCCGGATATCGCCGCGGCCTACGATCGCTGCGCCTCCCAGGGGGCCACGCGGATCGTGGTGTTTCCCTATTTCCTGTCCCCAGGAAAGCACTGGAAACACGACATCCCCGCCCTGGTTGGAGCCGCCGCCGAGCGGCATCCACACACCGAATGGCTGGTGACCGCTCCATTTGGCCTCCATCCGCAGATGCAACAGATCATCGCCGACCGCATCCAGGCCTGCCTGGCGGTGGCGACCGGAGCGGCCGCCGGCGGCTGCGACGTCTGCGGCGACGGGCACGACTGCAGGCTTTCATCGGCCGGGCACGCCTGAGGGCAGCGCACGCCCGCGAAACGCCGCCATCTCCCCGCCATTTTTTCGCCGTGCAGCGTTCGTTTTGCGAACTATGCTGAAGATGTGACGGTTTTTCTGGATATCCGCAACTGTTTCAGGGGCCTCCCATGCGTCTTTCTCTTCGGCTCGTTCCCGCGGCCCTCCTGGCTGCCGCTTTCGCTCTCTCGCTCTCCTCGATGCGTGTTGCTGCCGCAGAGGAAGGGGAGGCAAAGTCCGCTGCTGCCCCCAAGACCGTCGAGGTGACGGGCGTCGTGGAGGCGGTGCGGGCCCACGAGATCACCGCCGACACCGAGCAGCTTGGCTCGTTGAAGATCAAGCGGCTGCTCGACCACGGCGTCGAGGTCTCCGAGGGGCAGTCGCTTGTCTGGTTTGAAACCGAAGACATCGACAAGAAGATCGACGACGCCAAGATCGCCCTCCGGCTTTCCCGGCTCTCGCTCGACGCCGCCGAGTTTGCCCACGAGCAGGCGATCGCGAAGGACGCGATTGAGCGAGGCAAGGCCGAACGGGCGCTGGAAGACGCTCAGCGGGCCTTCGAAAACTTCATGAGCGTCGATCGTGAGCGGCAGATTGCCTCGGCGGAGTTTGACGTCACCAACGCCCGGGCCTCGCTGGAAAACGTCACCGAAGAGCTTGAGCAGCTTGAGCAGATGTACAACGAAGACGACCTCACCGAGGAGTCGGAGGAGATCGTCCTCAAGCGGGCCAAGCAGGCCGTCGAGAGCGCCCAGTTCCGCCTCGAGGGCGTGGAGATTGCCAGCGAGCGTGCCATCACTCAGCGGATTCCAAACTCCGTCGCCGATCAGGAAGACACCCTCGCACTCGCCGAGATGACGCACGAGAAAGCAATGCGAGACTTCGACGCCGCCGCCGAGCGGCGGGAGATTGAAATCAACAAGACCCGCGAAGCATTTCACGACGAAGAGGAGAAGCTTGCCGAACTGATCGAAGAGCGGCAGCGGGCCGTCCTCGCGTCGCCCTCCGACGGCATCGTGTTGCACGGCCCGCTCTCCCGTGGCCGGATCGGCGACAAGCCCAGCCAGTTGGACGTGGGATCGGCTGTTGCGGGCAACCAGGTGGTGATGACGGTTGTCGAGCCTCGCCGCCTCCAGGTTCGGGCCGACCTCAACGAGACGCAGCTGGCCTCGATCCATGCGGGCGACCTCTGCACCGTTTCGTTCCCTGGCGTTCCCGGCCTTGAGGCGAAGGGAGAAGTCAAAAGCGTCGGCATCGTCCCCTACGCCGGCACGAAATACGACTGCGTGGTCAAGCTGCTCGGTGTGAAAAAGGCCACCGAGCTGAAGCCGTTGATGTCGTGCAAACTCGTGTTTGAGCTCGAGAGCGACGAGGATGACGACGAGGAGGAGGAGGAGGAGGAGGAAGAGGACGACGACGAGGACGACGACGACGAGAAAGAAGACGATGACGACGCTGCGGAATAAGATGCTGCAGGCTTCGACTTTTCATTCGCTCGCCACCAGGAACGTCGTCATGCGATCCACACCACGCCTTGTGTTGGCCCTTGCCGTCCTCGTCACGGCCGGGGCTTCGGTCAGCCTGGCTGAATCGCCAGTTCGCTCGGCCATCCTCGACGATCCGCTCGACTTTAGCGCAGAGCCCGTGCTCCCAGAGATTGAGGCTCCCACGAAGGCCGACATCGAGGCCTCTCTGAGCCGGGGCGTGCAGTACCTCCTCGACAACCAAAACCCCAACGGCTCTTGGGGTTCGCCGACGCGCACGAAGGGGCTCAACATCTACGCGCCGGTGCCCGGTGCCCACCACGCTTTTCGAGCGGCCACAACCTCGCTCTGCCTGTCGGCATTGCTGGAAACCGCCGGCCGAGAGCCGGAGATCCTCGCTGCGGTCGAGAAGGCGGAAACCTGGCTGCTTGAGCACCTTCGCAACCTGCGGCGTGCGACCGGGGAAGCGATCTACAACGTGTGGGGCCACGGCTACGCGATTCAGGCCCTGGTGCGGATGCACCCCCGTCATGCAGACGACCAGGCTATGCAGGCGGAAATCGAAGAGCTGATCCGGCTGCAGTTTGAGATGCTGGAGCGGTATGAGTCGGTGGACGGCGGCTGGGGTTACTACGACTTCCGCTACCAGGCCAATCAGCCTACGAGCAGCTCGATCAGCTTCGTCAACGGGGCGATCCTCGTGGCCCTAGCGGAGGCTCGAGACCTCGGCATCGAGCCTCCCGAACGGATGGTCACCAGGGCGGTCGACGCGACCACCCGACAGCAGAAGCCAGACTTCAGCTATCTCTACGGCGAATACCTGCAGTATCAGCCGATGCGGGGCATCAACCGACCTGGCGGCAGCCTCGGCCGCACGCAGTGTTGCAACTGCGCCCTGCGGATGTGGGGCAGCGACACGATCACCGACAACGTGGTGAAAAACTGGCTCTACCGGCTCT
>CALCGM010000247.1 GCA_937900985.1 uncultured Planctomycetaceae bacterium
GGTGCGAGTCGACGATCAGTCGTCGTCTTCCTCGTCCCACTCCTCATCGTCGTCTTCCCACTCGTCTTCTTCGTCGTCCTCGAATTCCTCGTCGTCCTCTTCTTCTTCCTCATCTTCGTCGTCCTCGACCTCTTCCCACTCATCTTCGTCGAGGTCGTCGCCCTCTTCGTCTTCTTCTTCCTCGTCGCCCTCTTCCTCGTCGTCACCCTCGTCTTCTTCGTCGTCCTCGTATTCCTCGTCTTCGTACTCTTCGTCGTCCTCGTAGCCCTCTTCTTCCTCGTCTTCCACCTCCTCGTCTTCGTCATCATCGAAGGCGACAGGGTCTTTCACGAAGGCCGCACGCTTCGACGGCATCGAGGACTCGACGCACTCGAACAGCGGCTCGGCGGCCTGGAGTTCGGAGAGCTCCTCCCATGAGAAAACGTCCTGCTGCAGCCTGGGACTTGCAACAATCGTCACGGCAAAACCTCCTCGGGTCGGTTCATGGGCCGGCCAGCGGTTTGCTGCACCGGAGTGGCGATCACCACGCAACGACGAAACACGATTCACAACGAAGCACATTGAGAAACACATCGAAGCGTACCGTGCATCGGCACACTGCGTGAGTTTCTTGGAACAAATCTGTACTTCATTGAGTGCGATTCATCCAATGAAGCATCTGTTTTTTTCGGCTGAGGCCCCGCATGCTTCCGGCACTGGTTCGCACACCAACGACCAGACTGCCAAAAAGGGCTCGTGAGACCAGAGCCTGCTCTGAGGAAAAGACCTCCAGAGTGGGCAAGAGTGTGGCCCTCGGCTGGCCTGCTTGCAAGCCTCTGGATGGAAAAAAACGTGGAATCCAAGACGCTGCCAGGATTGCCCACCGTGAGACGGTTTTGGCACGCGGCTTGCGTGCGGCTTGCGAGATGAGCCACGGCCTGCGGTTAGGCGTCGTGAGCTGGGGATTCGCCTGCTGAATCACCCTCCTCGTGGGCCGCTTCGCTGCTGTCGGAGACGCTGCCGCCATCGTCGTCGCTGGCCTCGTCTCCTGCGTCCTCGTCGGCGGGCGGACGTTCGATGGGGGGCAGCTCATCGATATGCCCGAGGCCAAAAACCTGCAGAAACTGCCTCGTGGTGATGTAGACGTTGGGTCGCCCGAGTTCGTCGGAGCGGCCGCCAATCGCGATCAGTTCGCGTTCGAGCAGGTGGCGGAGCATCTCGTCACAGCCCACGCCGCGAATCGCCTCGATGTCGGCGCGGGTCGCTGGCTGGCGGTAGGCCACGATTGCGAGCGTCTCCATGGCGGCGTTGGAGAGCCGGGTCTCAGGGGCCGATTCCATCAGGCGTCGCAGCCACGGGCCAAACGCCGCTCGAGAGAGGAGCTGGAAGCCACCAGCGATCCACTCCACCCGGTAGGCCGAGCCGTCGGCGTCGAAGGCGGCGTTGAGTTCTCGGATCAGGGCCCGGGCTCGCGTCCCGTCGCTGAGGCGGGCGAGCTTGGCGAGCTTTCGGGTTGGCAGCGGCTCGCGAGCCAGAAACAGGGCCGCTTCCAGGCGGGCCTGCTCCTCGCTGCGGCGAAACGCACAGGGCTCCTCAGGCTCCTGCTCGCTGGCTGCAGCCTGCCACAGGACAGCTGGGCCGGATGGCGGTGAACGACGAGGCTGCCTCCGCCAGGCCGGCGGCCAGGCAGAAGGCACGCCGCCGGCGAACAGGGCCGGCTGAGCAGCCCTGTCGAAGCACGCGGCAAGGGTGGTTGGGCCACGTCGCATCGGTAAATCTCGGCCGTGAGAGGCTCAGCGGGCCTCACGTGAGGGCAGCACCGCATCTGCGGCAGCAGGACTGTCCTGGAGAGTGGCGGCGATCTGGTCCTTCCATCGTCGCACGTCGTCCACCAGCCTCAGCATGGCCCGCTGCGGGTTGGGTTCTGTGGCGTGAAACATCCGCACCAGCTGACCGGTCGGGTCTGCCGCGACTCGGCATGAACAATGGAAAAACCGTCCTCCCGCTGTCGGCTGGCAAGTGATGCCAAACGCCCCGAGCTGCTCGAGGGCTGCCGTGGTTGTTGGATCGGTCGCTGCGACCGGCGGGGGCATCGTCGCTGCCGCCACTGCGGAAGGGCTGCCGGCCTCGATGGGCCACTCCGCTGATTCGACGTCGCCTGGTGGTCGCCGGACCGTGGCCGTCGGCCAGGCGGACGTCTGACGCACAGGTGGCGACCCGCCGGCATCACCAGGCAGATCGACCCTCGGGAGCATCGTGCTCGCGTCGCCGCTGGGCACCCCCGTGCCGCCGAGGCCGACGCTTCCCGCGGTCGTTCCTGGCACGGGCATCGCGGTGACTGCCGCGTCGGCGGGCAGCAGGCTGGCAGGGCCCTCGGGTGGGACGGCAGGCACCTCAGCGACGGGGCTGTCGGCTCCGTCAACGCCGTCAGGTGTCTTCGTGGGTCCGCCGCTGTCGTCAAAAAAGGCTGCCGCGGGCTGCCATGCCAGGTTCCAGAGCGAGTCGGAAACACCCGCAGGAATCAGGTGGGAAAACATGGCAAGCAGCGGAACAACCAGACCGAAGGCGGCCAGCAGGCAGGTCCGAATTTTCATGGCGGGAGATCTCGGGCTGGGAATGAGCGGGCGGAGGGTAGGGGTTCGGCCGCGACGGAGCAACACCCGCCGGCGGAACCTCCGCAGGGCCTTCCCAGACTCGTTCACTCGCCCCCGCTGCCCTCGTTCGCCGGCTCCACCACCACGGTTCGCGGCCGATCGCTTCCCACGGCATCGGCGAAGTGCGGGATTCCGGCGGAGTAGGCGATCTCCACGGACGCTCGCTTGGCCTCAAGCATCTCCCGCAGGAGTTCCGACGCGAGCAGTTTCTGCACCTCGCCGCGGGCGGCTGAAAGGCTGCCGCGGCCAGGAGCGACATCCGTGACCGTCACCAGATGCACACCAAACGGCGTCAAGAATGGCTGGGAAACCTCCCCTGCGGCGAGGCGAAAGGCCTCTGCGGCGAAGGCCTCGTGCATCAGCCCGTGGCGGGGAATAAAGCCCAGGTCGCCTTCCCGCAGCCGGCTCTGGCCAGCCGAGTAGCGGCCCACGGCCTCGACAAAGCTCATCCGGCCCTCCTCGATTTCACGGCGGATGTCGGCAGCCTTCTCAAGCAACGCCGCTTCCGCACCATCGCCTGCGGCGGAGTCTGGCCGCAACACGACATGACTGACCCGCAGACGCGTGCCGTCAAACTCCTGCTTCCGCTGCTCAAAGCATTCCTGCAGCCGCTCCATCGTCAGCCTTGGCACCAGCAGCTTGTTCAGTCCGAGCTCCGTGGCGAGCTGTTTCCGCAGCATCGATTCGTCGCGTCCGGACTCCTGCAAAAAAGCCTCGAGCGTCTGCTGCCGAGCCGAGAGCTGCGACCGCAGGCTGGCAATCATCGCGTCGACCTCAGAGCTCGTGACCGCGACGCCGTTCTCCTTGAGCAGCTGGCCGATCAGCTGCTCGTTGATCAGCTCTTCGACGACCTTCGCCGCGATCTGCTGACGCTCCTGCTGCGTCGTTGCCGCGTCATAGCCAGCCCGCCGCAGCACCTCGGTGTAGGTGGCCCGGTAGATCGGCTGCCCATCAATGCGGGCCACCACGATCGACGCTGGCACCGCGAGATCATCGCCATGCAGCTCGCCGGCCACCGTTGCCATCAGGATCAGCAGGCTGAATCCGGCAGCCAGCAGCGACCGCCGCAGCGGCCTGCCAGACCGCGGCTGCACCGTTCGATGAGAGCCGCCGACCGCCATGCGGATTCCAGACTGTGTGCTCACGAGGCCATAACCGCCGGTCGCCGCATCCTGCGGCGGCAGACGTGTTCCACCGTCTGCCAGGTAGAAAACCCTAGCCGGAATCGTCGTTTTTCGCATCGCTCGAATAGGGGGTGGGGATGCCTCGGAGCTGGAAATCGACGGGGAATTTTCGGATTGCGAGGGGAAGCCGCCACCGCACCTGCCCGTCGACCTCTGCCGGGTCGATGCCCTCAGGCAGGGCAAACACCGCCTCGCGAGCGAGGCCCCGCTCGTCGCGGCGGACCACCCGGTCGGAGAGCGTCGTCAACGGCTGCCGGTCCAGCCAGCAGCTCAGCTCTCGCCTGGTGATCCAGGTGCGGTGGGAGGCCAGGGCGTCACTGGCGGGATAGTCGGCCCGCAGCCGAACCACCAGGCCTTCGCGACTCACGCGGCTCGATTCCAGCCGCACGCGGGCGTCGCCGGCCTGCTGCTCGCTCGCTCCCCTGAGCCCTTCACTCAGCGGAAGCCGCAGCTCAAGATCGCCTGCTGGCACCCACACCGCGAAGCTGCCCCGCAGCGACGCGATCCTCTCCAGGGCGGGGGCGGGTGCTGCCAGCAGCACCGACACAGTCACCGTTCCGGCATCCCCGCGGGGGCTCGCTTCCACCACCGCCGCCCGCTGCCGAGGCGGGATCACCTCGCCAGCCTCGCCCTCGGCAATCAGCGACGCCATCGGCAGCTGCAGCATGATCGGCCTCATGCGAGGCTCCCAGAACACCTTCAGCGTCAGCCGCACCGCCCTTGGCTGCTCCGGCGGCACAGCAGCCGCCCGCAGCAGCTCCACCCGAAGGGGCCCCGCCGCCGTCGCGAGGGCCGCCGGCTCCCCGGCGAGCCGGGAGCGAATCCTCACGCCGCCCGGCGAGACGTCCGTTTCCTCAAGCCGGCAGTCGCCATCGGCCAGCAGGCGGCCCACCTCCTCCCAGTAGCTGCTCACCTCGCCGGCTGGCACCGCCGAGGTGACGGCCGCACCGACGCCAGCGGACGCATCGACCGGCAGCCTGCCACCGCGGCTGGTAAAGACGGCCTCAAACGCGTCGGCCAGCGGCATGCCCAGCGGCGCCGCCACCACGCGGCTCGGCTCAATCGCCTCAGCCACCGCCCGCTGAGACAGTCGGCTCCGCAGCGTCTGCAGCCGCCAGGCGGCCTCGCCCCTGGCCATGGCCAGGGGCATCTCCAGCAGCGGCAGTACATCGATCCCCAGGGCCTCAAGCTGCTGCGATGCCTGGTCACGCCGGCTTCGCTGCGGGTCGCCAAGCTCAGCAACAAGCCGGGCGACCTGCGTCGCCAGGGGTGGGGCGGGGGCGTGTTCCTCGCAGGCAGCAGGAGCGACGAGAAACAGCATCGCGGAGAGGGCTCGGAGGGAGGCTGCGAGGGGGTGTGTCATGGTGGTGAGTCTATGTGGTGGGTCGCTCGGGGTGAGCCCGGGCCGATGAGCCGAGCGTTCGGGGTCGCTCG
>CALCGM010000248.1 GCA_937900985.1 uncultured Planctomycetaceae bacterium
GTGTGTTTAACCCGCCGCTGACCGGACTGGAAACCCATGATGCGAGCGGTGCCTACCCGCCCGCCGAAGAGATGGACGCAGGGTGAGGCCTGCCACGAGGAGACACGACGACAGGAGGACAACGCGATGACCGCAACGCTCGAAGCCACAGCCGATCCCTACCACTCGCGAGTTGCCGCTGAGTGGGAAGCCGCCAGCCGCGTCGATCCTGTCGTCTGGAGCGACGACCGCAGCGGGGGCCCGCTGGATCTGGAGCGGCTTGCGGCCTACGAGCAGGATGGCTTCCATCTGGCGTCGCAGCTGTTCACCGCCTCGGAAACAGCACTCCTCCTCGATGAAGCGCAGCGGCTTGCCGCCGAGGCTCAGCCCGGCCCAGGTGTGATCATCGAGCCCGGCAGCCAGGCCGTGCGATCGCTGTTTCGGCTCCACGAAACGAGTGAGGTGTTTCGCAACGTCGCCCGCGACCCCCGGCTGCTTGAGGTTGCCCGGCAGCTGCTCGGCGGTGAGGTCTACGTGCACCAGTCGCGGATCAACTTCAAGCCGGCCTTCGATGGCAAAGAGTTTTTCTGGCACTCCGACTTCGAAACCTGGCACGTCGAAGATGGCATGCCGAGGATGCGGGCAGTCAGCGTGTCGTTTTTCCTCACCCCGTCAACGGAGTTCAACGGACCGCTGCTCCTGGTGCCGGGATCGCATCACACCTACATCCGCTGCGTGGGCGCCACACCAGAAAACCACCACGAGAAGTCGCTCAAGAAGCAGGAGTATGGTGTGCCCAGCCCCGAGGCGATGCGAATGCTCGTCGACAACGGCGGGATGGTGGCCGCCAAGGGCCCCGCCGGCTCGGCCGTCTTTTTTGAGTGCAACACGATGCACGGCTCGGCCGGAAACCTCAGCCCCTGGCCGCGGACCAACTTCTTCATCGTCTACAACAGCGTCGACAACGCCCTCGCAGAGCCCTTCGGTGGCACGCCCTCCCGACCCGCCTTCCTCGGTGAACGGGACCCCCAGCCGATCGGCACCTGGGGGTAGGCCCCATCCGTGACGCGTTGTTGCTCTCAGCCAGCGCAAGATGGCGGCTGAAACGGGACGGGTCCACGGGCCGCGAAGCGGCCTCGGCGGAGCCGAGGTGCCTTCGGCACCCGAGGACCCGTCCCGCTTGCAGTGGTCCAGCTCGGCGGGCGGCAAAAGTCTCGTCGCAGGCCAGGATAGGCCTTTACGCTCCTCGAGCGTTCGCCGACCCACCTCGCCTCCCCGCTTGCAGTGGTCCGGCTCGGCGGGCGCTATCCGGTGGCGCGGCTGATGCCTCGCAGGCCGAAGAGGATCAGGGCTGCGGCTCCCCCGGCGACGAGCAGGTTTTTGGGGTTTCCCGACGGCGCAAGCGAGCGAGCGGCCGCGACGAGTTCGCCGAGTTCGAGGGGTGGGGGCTCACCGGGCGCGTCGTTGCCAGGTGGAGCGGCTGCGGGAGCGTTGGTGGATGGCGGCTGGGAATCGGCTGCAGCATCAGCCGGGGCGGGCGGCTGGGGGCTGGCCGGCAACGGACTGTCTGAGGAAGCGACAGGCTGCGTGGGCTCGGCGGATGCGGTCGATGGAGCCGCAGGCGATGCGGCGGGCGGCGGTGGTGACGCGACCGCGAGCATGGGCGGCCGCGAGCCCCCCTGCCCTTCGGCGGAAGCCATGCGATGGCTGGCATTCAGCATCGGCGGCCCCGCTGGCGGCGGCGGGCTGGCGGCAGTAGCCAGTGCCGGCGGCGGCAGTGCCGGCGGGGCGTAGCCGTCGGAACCGACGGTGGCCAGGAATGCGCGGACGCGGGGGCTGCTCGCCCCGATGGTGCGGCCACCCGACTCGCCGAAGAGCACACCGGCAAGCTCGCCGCGGGCATTGAAGATCGGCCCGCCAGAGTCGCCCTGGCGAGCCTCGCCAACGAGCTCCACAAGCTCCATCGGCTGGCCGTTGCCTGGAGAGAGATACTGCGTGCAGTCGCCGGAAACCTCGCGATACGGCCCGCGTCCGTAGCCGGCAATCGTCAGTGGCTCGCCAATCGCGGGGGCGCGAGCCGCCAAGGGCACCGGCTTCACGTTCGGCTTCCAGATAACGATTGCCGCGAGATCCCACACGGAGTCGACCCGCAGGACGGTTCCTGCCGACTGAAATCCGTCGGGAAACTGCACGAGCACAGCGGAGCGACTGTCGCGGACGACGTGCCAGTTGGTGAGCACCAACGCCTGCGAGGCGTTGATATCGACGAGCACGCCTGAGCCGAGCGACGTGCCAGAGCCGTCGGGGGCGACCACGCGGGCCACCGCCGGCCGGGGCTCCTGGCCGGTGAGCAGGTAGTCGGAAAACAGCGAGTCCCAGCCCTGGCCCAGGGTGGGCAGTGGCCAGCAGGCGACCAGCATCAGGAGGAGGAAACGGACGACAACGGACGGGCTATCGCTTTGCCAGCCGCTGGGCCTGCCTCCGCTGTTCGCGATCGAGGATTCGTCGAAGCAGTTCACGTCGCAGTTCGCTTCGTTCGCGTTCGATGTGCCGTTCGTCGGCCGTGCGGTCGGCGACGGCATGAGACGTCGGTTCCGGGCAGGAGAGAGTCGTCATGGCATCATTGCCTCGTTACGCGGCGATCGGCCTGCCACCACGCAGGTCGTCCTCGCGCTGGGGGAAATCCTTTCCGTCGTTGAATTCACGCTTGAGTCGGTCGAGCTCCGCCCTCAGGGCGGCGTCGGCCAGTTTGGCGAGCGTCATCCGCAGCGGATTGCCAGCCAGGTGCACCGCAGCATTGCGGGCTTCCTCCAGAATGTCGGCCGAGATGTAGAGCGTCGCTCGCACCCGCGAGGGCTGAGGACGGAAAAGCTTGGCAGGCATCAGATCGTGGCTGGAAACTGGGGACGGTTTGGAAACGCAACTCAGGGGCACGAAAACGTCTGACGTTTCGTCAGGCGTCGCACCATGAGGAGGTTTCGGCACGGACTGCCCGCCGTCACCAGTCGACTCTGCTGAGGCAGCACAGTTTGCCTGGCCCACACAGGCGGGCCATTTCCCCTCACCGCCGGCCAGGCCGCTCAGGCAACTGCCGCCTGGCTCATTCTGCGGGGCGTGTGGAAGCTGCGGACATCGATCCAGGTCATCCCTGCCCTGCGGGCGGCCTCGATGCCGAGGTCGCTGTCTTCCCAGACGACGCAGCGGGCCGGTTCGACCCCAAGCCTGCGGGCAGCTTCCAGGAATGGCTCGGGCTCCGGCTTGTGGCGGCTGGTGTCTTCGCTGGCGACAAGCGTGTCAAAACAGTCTTCGATGCCCACGTGTTCGAGGATCTGGCGGCAGACGTGCCGGTGGCCTCCTGTCACCACTGCCGTGGGTATCCGGCCTGCCGCCCGCCTGGCGACGTCGACGACCGGATCGATCGCCCGCACCTCATGCAGCTGCTGCAGGAAGGTGTTTTCCTTGAGGATCACCGCCTCCGCGACGTCGAGTTCGCGGCCAACTTCACTCGCCAGCAGCGACAGAATGTCGTGGGAAGGCCGTCCGCCGAGGGCGTAGAAGCGGTCTTCGTCGAACCGCAGCCCGTGCAGCTGCGTGACATGTGTCCAGGCGACAAAGTGGGCCGGCATCGTGTCGGCCAGGGTGCCGTCGCAGTCAAACAGCAGCGCAGCGTAGTCCTGCTGCTGCCAGAGGTCGTCGGGGATGGGCATGGCGGAGGCGGTTTTCTTTGGGAAGGCGGGGCTGGGGCTCTGGCTGGAGGGAGCAAAACGGCTGATTGTACGGCTGAAACACGGGCCAGCCACCGCAATGCCGCCAGACCGAGCCGCAGCGAAACCAGCAGGAAAGTAGGCTATGGGGGAGACTTGTTGGTGCTCTGCCTCGAAGTCAACGCCTGGAATGCCTGCCCATGCCTCTGACCACCATCGGGATCCGCCTGCGAATGCTGCTGCTGGGGATTCTGCCCACCCTGCTGATCCTGGTGGTTGTGTTGTGGATGACCTACGCCCGGATGCAGACGGCGTTCGAGCAGTTTGGTGAGGAGCTGCTGGCTGAGCGGGCGTCGACGATTGCCGCGGAGATCGACCGCGACACCCGTGAGGCCGTGACGGCCGCGCATGTGATGGCGATCGCCGCGGAGCAAGGGTTTGCCGGGCGTCGTCAGGAGTCGGTCGCGTTTGCCCGGGCCGTGCTGCGAGCCTACCCGCAGTTTGTGGCGGCCTACTTCGGCTTCGAGCCGACGTTTGATGCGGCCGCGGACAGCGCGGAAGAACTGCCCGAGGGGGCCACGGATGATGCCGGCCGGTTTCTGCCCTACTGGTTTCGTGACCTCAATGACGAAACGCAGCTGCAGCTAACGCCACTCGTGCAGCTCGATGGGCTTTACTACGAGGGCTGCAAGCTCCGCTTCAACGACGCCTCGCAGCTCGACAAGGCGATGGTCACCGAGCCCTACGACTACGAGGGGCGGCTGATGGTGGAGCAGACCTATCCGCTCACCGACGACGGAACGTTTGTCGGGGTGGCGGGGGTCGATCGGTCGCTCAGCGCGCTTGCCGACAAGCTTGAAGAGATCAAAGCCCGGCAGGAAACCGCAGGCTGGAACCTGGAGATCGTGCTGCTCAGCCGCCTCGGCAAGGTGATCGCCTCGACGATCACGGAGGTGGAGATGGACACCCGCCCCGCCAGCGAAACCCCTTACGCCAACATCCTCGGCGACTTTCATGCGGCGGTCTCGCTGGGGACCGTGGTGCGAGCGGCTGATCCACTCAACGGCGAGGCCAGCCTCTTTGCCGGGGCTCGCACCCAGACCGGCCCCTGGACGGTGGTGATGATGATGCCGGAAGAGGATCTGCTCGCACGGGTGCGGGAGCCCATGGTGGCCTCTGCCGGCGTGGCAGCAGGTGGTGTGGCGGTGGTGATCGCCCTGCTGACCTGGCTGACGGGATCGTTCACCGCCCGGATCAACACCGCCGTGGCGGCGTCGCGGCGGGTGGCTGGAGGGGATCTCACTGGCGCGATTCATGCCGAGGACGGCGATGAGACCAGCCAGCTGCTGCGGGACATCGGCGACATGACCGGAAGCCTGCGGGAGATCGTCAGCGAAGTGAAGCGGGCGAGTGTGGACCTCTCGTCGACCGCCCAGGAGCTCTCGGCGGCCAGCCGTCAGCAGGAGCATGCGATCACCGCACTCGGGGCGAGCACGAGCCAGGCAGCGGCTGCCAGCCGACAGATCTCGGCGACCGGCCAGGAGCTGCTCTCCACGATGAACGATGTG
>CALCGM010000249.1 GCA_937900985.1 uncultured Planctomycetaceae bacterium
CGCACCGCCGCCTGCGATCGAAAACCGCAGCGGGCTGTTCGTCGTGCGGCCAGATCAGCCTCTGCAGACCGGCGACACGGTGAGGGTTGGCTTCGAACTCACGGGCTCATTCCCCAAGGGCTGGTCGAAGCTCTCCGGCGGCATGAGCGAGTTTGTGCTGCCATCGGGTGTGGTGCTCACCAGCTTCAGTCCATCGTTTCTGCCCGTGCCAGGGTTTGTCGACTCGATCGGCGTCGACAGCAAGAACCGCCGCGACGCCAAGGAATACCCGCTCGATCACTGGCAGCAGCAGGTCGACCCGCTGTTTGGCCCGGCCTGGTCGAGCGATGTTCGCCTCACGATCGAGGGCCCCGCGTCGTGGGTGCTCAATGGCTGCGGTGTGGAGGAATCCTCTGAGCTGCTCGCAGACGGACGCAAGCGGGTCGTCTGGCAGACAGAGCATCCCGTGCGGTTCTTCAACATCATTGGCGGGCCGCTTGAGGCGGCTCCCGGCAGGCAGACAACCATCTACTTCGATCCACGCACGCCCCACAACGTGCCGACGATGGTCCGCAGCCTCGATGCCGCCCGCACCCGGTATGGCGAGTGGTTTGCGGCGTATCCCTGGACAAACCTGCGGGTCACGGAGTTTCCGGGGCTGGCAGGCTATGCCCAAGGCTTTCCGGGCAACATCTCATTTGCCGAGTCGATCGGCTTTCTGGCGGCACCAGTCGAAGACGACACCGCCAGCGACACCTTCGATTCCGCCTTCTACATCGTGGCCCATGAGGCAGCCCACCAGTGGTGGGGCAACATCGTGACCCCCGGCAAAGGCCCCGGTGGCAATGTGATCTCGGAAGGCCTGGCCGAGTTTTCCGCCTGTATGCTGCTGCACCACGAACTCTCTCCCGAGCAGGCCCGTGTGCTCCGCCGCCGCTGGGAATGGACCTACGTCAACGGCCGAGAGCCCGACAACGAGCGGCCGATCAATCGCATCGATGGCTCGCGGCCTGGCGACACGGTGGTCACCTACCAACGCGCCGGAATCGTGTTCTGGATGCTGCGAGGGCTGATCGGGGAAGACGCGATGCTCGCGGGCCTGCGAGACTTTGTCGACACCTGGCGAAACGGGGTGGAGACACCAGAAGGCCTCGACTTTCCCCTGATCGAAGACCTGCTGGAAAGCCTTCGCCCCCATGCTCCCGACCAGGAGGCCTTCGACCGCTTTACCCACGACTGGATTCTCGGCAGAGCCCTGCCGACCCTGGAGCTGCGAGAAGCCGACGTGCAGCCCGACGGCGACGGCTACCGCGTCACGGCAACACTCGCCAACACCGGCACGGGCACCGCAGACGTGACTGTTCGCGTGGAAGGAAAAGCACCAGCCGACGATCAGCCGGCAGCCTCCGCAGATGTTACGGTGGGGATCAGCGACGACTCGGAAAGCCCCGTCGACCTGCGGGTCTCCTTTGAGCCGGTTCGTCTGCTGGTGGATCCCGACGTCGAACTGCTGCATGCAGGTCGCCGCCGCACCGAGACACCGCTCACCCCATGATGCCTCGCGGTTGCAAACGCCTCACAAACCTATCCCCGCCGCACTCGCCGGCCCCTCCGGAGCACCGCAGCACTCGATGGAAGAACCCGCTCTTGTTCTCGAAGACCTCCGCAAGACATTCGGCAGCTTCACCGCCGTGCATGGCGTGTCGCTGACCGTGCCGCGGGGCAGTGTGTATGGCTTTCTTGGGCCCAATGGTGCGGGCAAGACAACCACCATCCGCATGGCCCTGTCCATTTACCAGCCGACCTCGGGAAGCATCCGTATCCTGGGGAAGTCGTCCGCCCTCGAGGTGCGCAACCGCATCGGCTACCTGCCGGAGGAACGGGGCCTCTACAAGAAGATGCGGGCCCGCGACATCATCGCCTACTTCGCGTCGCTCAAGGGCATGACCGCGGCGGCGGCGAGGCAGCGGGCCGACGAACTCCTGGAGCGCTACGGCCTGGCGGAGTTTGCCAGCTACCGCTGCGAAGCCCTCTCCAAAGGGATGGGGCAGAAGGTGCAGGTGCTTGCCACGATCGCCCATGCCCCGGAGTTTGTGATCCTCGACGAGCCCTTCTCTGGGCTCGACCCGGTCAATCAGCAGGTGCTTGAAGACCTGATCGATGACCTTCGCCGCGAGGGCACCACGATCATCTTCTCAACCCACATCATGGAGCATGCCGAACGGCTCTGCGATCGGCTGGTGCTGATCGCCAAGGGCCGGGCTGTTTTCGACGGCACCCTGGCGGAGGCCCGTCGGCTGATACCGCGGCGGATTCTGCTGCGAACCAGCGGCGGCCCAGAGAGGCTCCGCGAGGTGCCTGGAGTCGTGGGAATCGAGCGACTGGCCGACGACCAGTTTGAGCTCACGCTCACCGAAGATGGTGAGCCGGATGCCGTCTTGGCGGCCTGTTTTCAAAACGGGCTGCCGCTGCTCGCCTTTGACCGCAGTGAGCCGACGCTGCGAGATGTCTTCCTGCGGCTGGTCGGCCCCGAAGAAGCAGCGGAGGTGCTGGCATGAGAAACGCCTGGCTTGTGGCGCGACGCGAGTTTACCGAGAACGTCCACACCAAGGGCTTCTGGCTCGGCGTGGTCACAACGCCGCTGCTGCTGCTCTTGGCGGTCAACGCCCAGCGGTGGCTCGATTCCAGCACGCCGACCCGCGCCTTCGTGGTGGTCGACCCCCAAGGTCTCTACGTCGAGGCAATCGATGCTGCGATAGAACGGCTGCATCAGCGGGAGGTGCTGCGGGCCTTCGGCGAGTATGTGTCGAAGCATGCCGTGGGCGGTCAGGTTCCTTCGGCAGTCGACCTTGAAGACACGCCAGCCGTCGATGTCGACAAGCTGATCGAGCAGTATTCCGACGCCAACCCGGCGGCCGTTGATGCGTTTGTCACCAAAGGGGGCGTGACGATGGCGCTGGCGATGATCAAGGGGCAGCTCAAGCCCGATGCGCCCGCGTTTGAAGAGCCGCGGCGGTCGTTTGTGCGGGTGCAGCTGCCTGCCGAGATCGATGCCGAGGCAGGCACGGCCGAGGTTGCCGAGGCCCTGCGTCCGTGGCTGCGGGGAGATCGCCCGATCTCCTCAGGCGAGCAGGAGTATGAGCTGTTTGCCGCGGTGGTGGTGCCCCCGGGCGTCGTCGAGCATGTAATCCGGCCCGGCGGCATCCCCAGCCAGCCCTCCACCGAACAGAGCGTGCAGTTCTGGGCCGCCAACCTCGCCGACACCGACCTCGCCTCCGAAGTTGAGCGGGCGATGAACGACGCCCAGCAGCGGGCAGAGTTTGCCCGGCTCGACGTCGATGAGGCGACGGTGCGGGCAGCCCAGGGCACGAGCGTGCCGCTGGTCAAGCTCAACCCGACCAAGGCCGCAGGCCGTGAGCAGGTGAGCATGGCCGACCAGATTCGCCAGTGGGCTCCTGCGGGCTTCGTCTATCTCCTGTGGATCTCGATCTTTGCCATCGCCTCGATGCTCCTCAACAACACGATCGAGGAGAAGTCGAATCGGCTCGTGGAGGTGCTGCTCTCGAGCATCACCCCGTGGGAGCTGATGACCGGCAAGCTCGCGGGCATCGCTGGCGCTGGGCTAACGATGGTCGGCTCCTGGCTGCTGGCCCTCGTGGGCGTGCTCTGGTGGCAGGCGGGCCCGCAGGCCGAGTTTGCCCGCAGCCTGCTGGAGGTGGTCACCGGCTCGGGGCTGCTGCCGGCCTTCGTGATCTATTTTCTGCTGGGCTACCTGCTCTACGGCAGCATCTTCCTGGCCCTGGGCAGCATCTGCAACACGCTCAAGGAAGCCCAGAACATGATGCAGCCGGTGATGCTCGTGATGATCGTGCCGCTGCTGACCATGGTGTTTATTCCCAAGGATCCCAACGGCACCCTCGCCCGGGTGATGTCGTGGATTCCGCTCTACACACCGTTTGTGATGATGAACCGGGCGGCAGCCTCGCCACCAGCGATCGATCTGTATGGCACGAGCATCCTGCTGGCCCTCTCGGTCGTGTTCACGCTCTGGCTGGCTGGCCGCATCTTCTCCGTCGGCATCCTCCGCACCGGCCAGCCCCCCAGGCTTGTCGAACTCTTCCGCTGGCTGACCCGCACCGACGCCGCAGCCTGACTGTGGCCACTCAGATGAATGCGGACGCAGCGCTGAGGTCGCAATGAGCCCTCCAGGCGCCTGTCCTTTGCTCTCCAGTTAGACTCAACTGTATGGCTCGTTCACCGACCCCAATCGGCGACACGATTCTCAATGCAATCGTGTTCAACCCGCGGTCTCAATCGGCGGTAGCCTGCATGGACTTCGAGAACCTTCTCGCATCGATCCCGCGGCTGTTTGACCTGCTCGACGAGCGGGCAGTCGGTTATGTGCTCGTGGGCGGCATCGCTATGCGGGTGCACTCCCCTGGTCGGAATACGCAGGATATCGACCTGATCATTCCCGAGGCTGATCTCGACCGTATCCCTGAGCTCCGCATTCTCGATCAGAACGAGTCATTTGCCCGTGCGGAGTTTGGACAACTCCAAGTTGACATTCTTCTCGCCAATCATGATCTGTTTGATCTGGTTCGCGAGAAACACGCACGTCGCGAATCGTTCGTCGAACGAAGCATCGTGTGTGCAACGGTGGAGGGACTCCTGCTCCTCAAACTCTTCGCCCTTCCGTCGCTCTATCGCCAAGGACAGTTTTCTCGAGTCGAAGATTACGAACACGATATTTCCGTACTGATCCGGGAGCATCGCCCGTCCATGGAGTTGATCTTCGACGAACTCAAACACCACCTCACCGCCAGCGATCTCTCTGAGGTCCGGTCGATCGTCGCAGGCATCCAGCAGCGGATCGCGGATTCGAAAGCCCGCTTCGGCGGCACCTCCCAAGATCCGCATGGCTAGACGAGTCTCGGGCGAGGCTGCCCGCCCGAGCAACGCCCCCGAAGCCTGAAGTCTCCACAGGTCAGGCCTCCGCCAACTCAAAAAAACCGTAGACAAAATCTGGCTGTCTGTGGCCCCTTTGGGGCGGAGCGGCAGACTCCGTGGAAGACGTGTCGGTTTCATCGGGGGACGGAGATTGTGGCAACGCTCACACAGGCTTTGGCAGCCGGTGATCCCGAAGCATTTGCCGCGACCTACGATCGCTTTGCTGCAAGACTGTTCGCCGTGGCCACCACCATGTCTGACAACGACCATTCCTCTCCCGACGGTCGTCGCCTGCCTGAGCGTTGCGACGATACCGCGCTCG
>CALCGM010000250.1 GCA_937900985.1 uncultured Planctomycetaceae bacterium
CATGCGGTCGGTCCAGAGCAGCAGGTTGAGTCCGTAGCGCATCGATGTCCTTTCTCTTCTCTTCGAATGATCCCCTCGGGCCGCACATTCCACCACGCCTGGGAAACGGACACAAGAGAGGACAGGCCGTCCGCCCGCCCGTTGCCGCCGCGGCGATCGCCGAGAAATCCGTTCAGCGTTTCAGCCGGCGGCCTTGGGCGGTGGGCGGAGCACTCTTCAGCGGCTCCTCGGCGCCGTCGAGCCGGTCGCCCTCACGGATCGAGGCAAGCCGCTCGCCGATCCGCTCGGCATACTGCTCCGAGAGTTCGCAGCCGAAGAAGCGGCGGCCGAGCTTCTTGGCCACGGCGAGGGTGGTGCCGCTGCCGGCAAACGGGTCGACCACGAGGTCCCCCGGGTTGCTGCAGCTGCGGATGATGCGGCCGAGCAGCTGCTCCGGCATCTGGCAGCCGTGCCATCCCGACCGCTCCTTGAACGTGCCGCACACCCTCGGGAAATACCAGGTGTTTTCCTCGGGGCCGAATCCCTCGGCGAGATCCTGGGGCCTGAGGATCCAGGTGTCGTCGGGAAGGCGGCCCTTGGGGTTGGCCCGCTTGTCGCCATACACCAGTTCGCGTGCTGACGGCACACGGATCTGGTCGGCGTTGAAGGTAAAGGCTTCGGGATCGCGGACGAAGTGGAAGAGATGAGCGTGGGAGCGGCTGAACTTGTTCTTACAGTTGACGCCAAACGTGTAGTACCAGACCACCCAGCTGCGGCAGGCAAACCCCAGCTCCCGCGTGGCCATCACTTTCAGCTCAGCGGCATACTCATCGCCAATCGCCAGCCAAAACGTCCCGTCGGCCGACAAAACCCGCTGCATTTCCGCAATCCAGCGGCGGCTCCAGTCGAGGTAGTCGTTGGCCGATCGCTTGTCGTCGTAGGTGTCGTAGTCGTAGCCGATGTTGAACGGCGGATCGGCAAAGGCCAGCTGGGCTGCTCCGTCGGGAAGCAGCCGCAGGTTTTCGAGGCAGTCGCCTCTCACGAGCCGATCACCAATCGGAAGCTCAAGCTGGGTTTCGGCGGGCATGTGCACTGGCCTGAGGGCAGGAGGGAACCGCTCTGTTAGCAGCCGGTGGCCAGCCTCAAGGCAATCCGGCAGGCCTGCTCAAACGCGGCCACATCGAGCCATTCGTCGGTGGTGTGGATGTCGTGCTGCCCGCAGCCGAGCGTGACGGTGGGAATCCCGTGGGCCGCCATCCAGTTGGCATCTAATCCACCGTTGGAGACATCGAGCCGGGGCGAGAGCCCAATCGATGCCACCGCTTCCTGCGCTGCCACGACACACGGTTCGTTCTCGCCAAGCCGGAAGGCCTCGTAGTCGAGGTGGCCGTCAACCGTCACCTTTCCTGTCTGCCCGTCGGCCGACTTCACCCGGCGGACCGCGTCTTTGAAGGCTTTTTCGATCGCCTTCACGATCGTGTTGCGGAGCCGCTGGTCGTGGCCACGGGCCTCGGCCTTGAGCGAGGCGCGTTCGGCAACGACGTTGGTCGCATTGCCCGCCTGCAC
>CALCGM010000251.1 GCA_937900985.1 uncultured Planctomycetaceae bacterium
GGCCGGCATCTCGTGCTGATCAGCGACGTGCCGGCCGGCCCCGACGACGACCTGGCGAGTCTTCCGCAGGTGTTTGATGCGGCGTTTGCAGCATGGTGCCGCCACTTCGAGATGGACCCGGCAGCCCATGCCGACTGGCAGACGCTCGGCTGCCTGATCGTGGAGCCGGAGCGGTTTCGCAGCTGCGGGCTGCTGCCTCCAGCGGTGCCGGCTTTTGAAAACGGCTTCTGTGCAGGTGGCCGCTTCTGGCTGATGAACCAGTCGAATCCGGCCTACCGACGACATCTGCTGCTGCATGAGGGCGTGCATGCCTTCACGATCACGCTCCGCGGTCTCGATGCGCCGCCGTGGTACACCGAGGGCATCGCGGAGCTGTTGGCCACGCACCGGCTGAGCGAGGGCCGCTTTGAGCCCACGCCGATTCCACTCGATCGGGCCGACGTGGAGCAGCTCGGCCGCATTGAGGCGGTGCGTGCGTTGCGCGAGCAACGGTCGGCTCCATCGCTGGCCGACGTGTTCGCGACTGCAGGCAGCCAGCACCATCGCATTCCCGACTACGCCGCAAGCTGGGCGGCCACGGCGTTTCTCTCACTGCATCCGCGGCATCGCGAGGCGTTTGCGCAAGCCGAGGCGGGGCCGCTCGACGGCCGTTTCACCGAGCGGCTCCGGGCGGTGCCCGGCTTCAAGGCCGACCTCGCCGGCCGCGACTTCGATGCCTTCACCGACGACCTCGACTACGGCTACGACCTTGCGCAGATGACGATCGACTGGTCGGCCGGCGAGCCGCTCGAGGGAGTTGCCCGCCTGACCGTTGATCCTGCCCGCGGCTGGCAAAACACGAATGTTGCGGTCGCACGCGGAACGACCGTTCGCTTCCAGACGCAAGGCCGCAGCGAGATGGGAAGGCTGCCAGGCGTCGACGTTGAGCTCACCAGCGAAGGCCAGGGCATCACGATTGCCTGGTATCGCGGGCGGCCGATCGGCCGGCTGTTCATCGCGCAGTGGCTCGAAGATCCTGCCGACGGCGGCAGGCCACGCTTTGAACGACTGGCTGAAGGCAGCAAAGGCCGCTTCACGGCACTCACCACCGGCCCCATCTTCGCCCGCATCAACGACAGCCCCGCCGGCCGCCGCGACAACGGCCAAGGCCTCGAACTGCTCCTCGCGGCTCAGCCGTCGCCGTAGGGGCCGATCAAGACGCGGTCGTTGTCGCTGTCGGCGATCACGAGGCGTCCGTCGGGGGCGATGCGAGCGCCGTGCGGGCGGCGGAGCTCGGTCTGCTGCCAGGTGGCCCCGACGGCTGCCCCTGCCTGAGTTGGCACGCCTGCCACGAGGTCGATCTGCGTGCTCAGAGGATCGTAGCGACGCACGCAGTGGTTTTCGGTGTCGACGATCAAGACGCCGCCCGTGCGGTCCATGCAGACATACTTGGGGCCCTTGAGCTGGGCAGCGAGGCCTGGACCGCCATCGCCGCTGTAGCCCGGCTTGCCAGACGCGTTGACCACCGTCTGCAGCCGGCCGTCGCGAATCGCCACCAGGGCGTTGCCCTCCCGCAGCACGAGATAGACCGTGCCGTCATCCGCCATGCAGGCGGCCCGTGGGCCTGCCAGCGGCGACTCGGTGGCCAGGGCCCCATCCGCCGGCGAGCCCCGCTGACCGTTGCCGGCAAGCGTGGCCACAGTGCCGGCCTTGAGGTCGATGGCCCTCAGCCGATGGTTGCGAATGTCGGCGATCAGCAGCTGCGTGCCGTCGGGCGAGAGCGAGCTGCAGTAGGGCTCGTTAAACGCTGCGTCGGCAAGCGTCGCCCCGTCGCCGGCAAAGCCCGGCGTGCCGCGGCCGGCGAGCAGCGTGACATGACACTGCCGGACGCTGAGTTCACGGAGCACATGGTGGAAGGTGTCGGCGAGAAAGACACGGCCGGTCGGGCTGATCGCCAGATCGTGCATGCCGTGGAAACGAGCTGCCAGCGGCGAAGGAGCGGCAGCCTCCGCATCAAACGCATCCTCGCTGCCCGCCTTGGTCACTCGGAAGGCTCCCGCAACAAACGTCACGGAAACCGCCCCCTCGGCAGGCCACGCAGCAATCGGCTGTTGCGTGCGAAAGAGTCGGTTGCCCCGGGTGAACTCGACACCATACAGCACGCCTTGTGCATCGAAGTCGATGGCAAACGGCTCGTTCACCCGGTCTGCCGACGGCTCCCCCTGCCGGCCCTCGGCCGAGCCGATGAGCACCCGCACGCCCCCGTCCGCCGCGATCGTGTGGGCGGCGAAGGGCCCGCAGACACCGAGCACCGCACACAAAAGAAGGCCTCGCACACCGCGGCCTCCCGATGGCCTACATTGAGAAACCTTCGACCACGTCTCGCTTCGCAGGAACTCTTGACGCATGTCCAACTCCTCCTCACCCCACGTCCTGATCGTTGTTGGCGACGCCACCGAAACCGTCGACACGCTCTACCCCTACTACCGCCTGCAGGAGGCGGGCTTCACTCCCGTCGTGATCGCCCCAGAGAAGCGGACCTACCAGATGGTGATGCACGAGGTGCGGCCCGGCTGGACGATCACCAAAGAGTGGGAAGGCTATCAGATCAAGGCCGACCTCGCCTTCTCCGAGGTCGACCCCGCCGTGGCTGCGGGCATCTTCTTCAGCGGCGGCCGAGCCCCCGAATACATCCGCTACGACAGCGACCTGGTGCGGATCACGAAGCACTTCTTTGCTGAGAGCAAGCCGATCGGCTGCGTCTGCCACGGCGTGGAGATTCCCGCCTATGCCGACTGCGTGCGAGGCCGCCGCATGGCGACAGTGCCCAAGTGCCGCTTCGACCTGGAGGTCGCCGGCGGCATCTTCGTCGACGAGCCGTGCGTGATCGACGGCAACCTCGTGAGCGGCCGCACCTTCCACGACCACGGCCACTTCGTGGGGCCGTGGATCAGGCTGCTCGAGCAGGCCACGCGAGCGGACCACGAGCACGCGTAGAAAACGGGACGGGTCTTCGGGTGCCGAAGGCACCCCGGCTTCGCCGGGGCCGCTCCGCGGCCCGAGGACCCGTCCCGCTCACACCCGCACCCGCCCGCAGATCGTTGGGCCGTCTTAGGCCCCCGCATGCACGGCAAACTCTCCCGCCGATGTGCTCGGCAGGTTGGTCTGCCCCATCAGGTAGAGGTCGACGGTGCGGGCAGCCTCACGGCCCTCGTGGATCGCCCACACCACCAGCGACTGGCCCCGCCGCATGTCGCCTGCGGCAAACACGCCCTCGCGGCTGGTCTGGTAGTCGGTCGCCTTGACGTTGCCCCGTGCATCGAGCTCGAGGCCGAGGTCCTTGATCGGGCCTTCCTGGTTGGGGCCGGTGAAGCCCATCGCCAGGAGGGCGAGCTGGCAGGGCCACTCTTCCTCGCTGCCGGGAAGCTCGCGAAACTTCTGCCGGCCGCTCTCGGCATCGGTATACCACTCGATCCGCACGGTCTTGGCCGCGCGAACATGGCCGTTTTCGTCGCCGAGAAACTCCTTGGTGAGGATGCTCCACTCGCGGCGGCAGCCCTCCTCGTGCGATGAGCTCGTCCGCAGGATCACCGGCCAGTTTGGCCAGGGGGTGTTTTCCGGCCGCTCCGCCCGGCGAGGATACTTGCCGAGGTCTGGTGGCTGAGGCAGCAGCTCAAACTGCGTCAGGCTGTTGGCTCCCTGCCGGTTGCTCGTGCCGTCACAGTCGCTGCCGGTGTCGCCACCGCCGATCACGATCACATCCTTGCCGGTGGCCGTGATCTGCCCGGGCACCTCATCGCCCGCGTTCTTCTTGTTCTGCTGGGGCAGGAAGTCCATCGCAAAGTGCACGCCCTCAAGCTCGCGGCCCGGGATCGGCAGGTCGCGGCCGAGCGTCGAGCCACCGCAGAGCAGGATCGCGTCGTAGTCGTCGACAAGCTCCTGCGTCGGCACGTTGCCGCCAACGTTGGCGCTGCAGCGAAACTCAATGCCCTCGTCTTCCATCTGGCGAACCCGCCGCCAGACCTTGGCCTTTTCGAGCTTGAAGTCGGGGATGCCATACATCAGCAGACCACCCGGCCGGTCCGCCCGCTCAAACACGGTGACGAGATGACCGGCCCGGTTGAGCTGCTGAGCTGCAGCAAGACCTGCTGGCCCGCTGCCCACAACCGCCACCCGCTTGCCAGTCCGCACAGCCGGGGGCTCGGGAATCACCCAGCCTTCGTCGAAGGCACGGTCGGCAATCGTCATCTCGATCTGCTTGATCGCCACCGGATCCTCGTTGATGCCGAGCACACACGCTGCCTCGCAGGGGGCCGGGCAGACGCGGCCGGTAAACTCGGGAAAGTTGTTGGTCGCGTGCAGCCGCTGGCTGGCTTCATGCCACTGCTGGCGATACACGAGGTCGTTGAAGTCGGGGATGATGTTGCCGAGCGGGCAGCCGGTGTGGCAGAAGGGCACGCCGCAGTCCATGCAGCGGGCTCCCTGCTGCTTGATCTCATCCTCAGACAGGATCGTGAGAAACTCCTCGTAGTTTTTCAGCCGATGCTCCACTGGCGCATAGCCAGAGACCTTCCGCTCATACTTCATGAAGCCACGTGGCTCGCCCATCTTTTTGTCTCCCCTGGTTGGACCTTGTGTCGTGTGTGTGATGCCGCCCTGACCGCTCAGCTCAGCCCTGCACGGTCTGTGCGGCCTGCCTCGCCTCGGCCTGCTCCTGTTCGGCTCGTTTCCGCAGTTCCTCAAGCGCCCGCTTGTAGTCAACCGGCATCACCTTCACGAAGCGTGTCTGCTCGGTCTCCCAGCCGTTGAGGATCGCCGCCGCCCGCGTGCTGCCGGTGTAGGCCGCATGCTTCTCAACCGTCCGCTTGAGGTAGTCGAGGTCTTGGCCATCGAGTGGCTCAAGCTCAACCATCTCCATGTTGACGTGCTCCTTGAAGCGGCCGTCGGCATCCCAGACGTAGGCAATGCCACCGCTCATGCCGGCAGCGAAGTTGCGGCCCGTCGTGCCGAGGATCACCGCGCGGCCACCAGTCATATACTCGCAGCCGTGGTCACCCACGCCCTCGACCACCGCCTCCGCACCGCTGTTGCGAACGCAGAACCGCTCGCCAGCCATGCCGCGGAGATACACCTCGCCGGCGGTCGCCCCGTAGAGCACGACGTTGCCGGCCACGACGTTGTCTTCGGCCACGAACGGTGCCGAGGCGTCTGGCTTGACGATCACCCGCCCGCCGGAGAGGCCCTTGCCGCAGTAGTCGTTGACATCGCCCTCCACCGTCACCTGCACGCCCGGCACACCAAAGGCCATCAGGCTCTGGCCGGCCGACCCGTGGAAGGTGATCTGAATCGTGCCGTCGGGCAGGCCTGCCGCACCGTGCCGCCGCGTCACCTCGCTGGAGAGGATCGTGCAGGCCGTGCGGTTGATGTTGCGGATTGGCAGGTCGAGTTCGACCGCTTCCTTCCGCTCAAGCGCCGGCTCGCAGAGCTTCAGCAGGGTGGTCATGTCGAGCGATTCCTCGATGCCATGATCCTGCTTTTCCTGGCAGTAGGTCTTCACGTGGGCTGGCACGTCGGGCTTGTGCAGGATCTGCGAGAAGTCGAGGCCCTTGGCCTTCCAGTGGGCGATCGCCGCTCGCGTGTCGAGCCGGTCAACCCGGCCGACCATCTCGTTGATCGTGCGGAAGCCCAGCTGGGCCATCAGCTCGCGGATCTCTTCGGCCAGCAGGAAGAAGTAGTTCACCACGTGCTCAGGCTGGCCGGCAAACTTCTTCCGCAGCTCCGTGTCTTGCGTGGCGATGCCCACCGGGCAGGTGTTGAGGTGGCACTTCCGCATCATGATGCAGCCCATCACCACCAACGAGG
Source organism: uncultured Planctomycetaceae bacterium (assembly GCA_937900985.1). Taxonomy (GTDB): domain Bacteria; phylum Planctomycetota; class Planctomycetia; order Pirellulales; family UBA1268; genus M30B53. The sequence goes on from CALCGM010000251.1 coordinate 5,842, forward strand.
CGGTGGCGATGCCAAACTCCTCAGCCCCCAGCAGGGTGGCCACCACGACGTCCTTGGCGGTGCGGATCTGACCGTCGGTCTGCACCGTAATCCGGCCGCGAAGGTCGTTCATCACGAGCACCTGATGGGTCTCCGCCAGGCCGAGCTCCCACGGCAGGCCGCAGTGGAAGATCGAGGTCTGCGGGCTCGCCCCGGTGCCGCCGTCGTGGCCGGAGATCAGCACCACGTCGCTCTTGCCCTTCGACACGCCCGCCGCAACGGTGCCCACGCCCACCTCGGCCACCAGCTTCACGCTCACGCGTGCGTGGTGGTTGGCATTCTTGAGGTCGTGGATCAGCTGGGCGAGGTCTTCGATCGAGTAGATGTCGTGGTGCGGCGGCGGTGAGATCAGGCCGACGCCCGGCGTGGAATGCCGGATGCGGGCGATCTCCCGGTCGACCTTGTGGCCGGGCAGCTGCCCGCCCTCACCAGGCTTCGCGCCCTGGGCCATCTTGATCTGCAGCTCCTTGGCGTTGACGAGATAGAGACTCGTCACGCCGAAGCGGCCGCTGGCGACCTGCTTGATCTTGGAGTTCTTGCTATCGCCGTTGGGCTCAAGCTGGTAGCGAACGGGATCCTCCCCGCCTTCGCCCGTGTTGCTCCAGCCGCCAAGCCGGTTCATGGCGATCGCCAGCGTCTCGTGGGCCTCCTTTGAGATCGACCCATACGACATCGCCCCGGTGGCAAACCGCTTCACGATCTCGACGG
>CALCGM010000252.1 GCA_937900985.1 uncultured Planctomycetaceae bacterium
AAGCGAGGGGTGAGCCCGGGCCGAATGAGCCGGCCTTGCAGTCGAGCGCAGCCCGGAGGGCGAAAGCGAGAATGCACGAGTGAGCGAAGCCAGGATGGCGAAGCGAACGCTCGGCTCATCGGCCCGGGCTCACCCCGAGCGACCCACACCGAGTAAACTCAACAACGAACAACGCCATCTGGCATCCAACCGGGGAGGCCACCACATGCCATCGTTGAACGTCTCTTCGGCACCAGCTGCCGCGGCAACGCTGCTGTCCGCCGCCGTCCTGCTGCTCGCCGCAGCCACCGCGGCAGCCTCTCCCGCCGACAGCTTCCGCACCGACATCGCCCCCCTGCTCGCCAATGCCTGCGGCGGCTGCCACGGGCCTGATGCGGCGGAGAGCGGCTACCGCATCGACCTTCGTGAGCGGGCGATCGCCGGCGGTGATTCTGGTGCCGTGGGAATCGTCCCCGGCGACGCTGCCGCCAGCGAACTCTTCGTGCGGATCACCAGTGGCGATGACGAGCTGAGGATGCCCGTCGACAGTGAGCCGCTCACGGCCGCCGAACAGCAGCTGCTCCATGACTGGATCGCAGCAGGAGCCGTATGGCCTGACGACCTGGTGTCGCTGGAAGCGATGCTGCCTGCGGGAGAGCCGCAGCCCGATCCCGCGGCTGAGCACTGGGCCTTTCAGCCTGTTACGCGGCCCGAGGTGCCAGCCGCCGATGGCGACACGTCACACCCCATCGATGCGTTTCTTGCCGCCACGCTTGGCGAGCATGGCCTGGCATTCAATCCCGAGGCCGATCCGCGAGCCCTGATCCGCCGCGTGACCTTTGATCTGATTGGCCTGCCCCCAACGCCCGAGGACGTCGACGCCTTTCTCGAAGCCTGTGCCCAAGCCGGCTCGATCGAGCAGCCCTACCGCGATCTGGTCGACGAGCTGCTCGCGTCGCCGCGGTATGGCGAGCGGTGGGCGCGGCACTGGCTCGATGTCGTGCGGTTTGCCGAGAGCCATGGCTTTGAGATGAATCAGATGCGGCCCAATGCCTGGCCGTATCGCGACTGGGTGATCAATGCCCTCAACAGTGACATGCCCTACGACGCGTTTGTCCGCCGGCAGATCGCTGGAGACGCCGAGGGCCACGACGAGGCGACCGGCTTCCTGGTGGGCGGCCCGTGGGATCAGGTGAAGTCGCCTGACCCGGTGCTCACCGCAACGCAGCGGGCTGATGAGCTGCACGACATGGTGAGCACAACCAGCTCGGCCTTTCTTGGTCTCACGGTTGGCTGTGCCCGCTGCCACGACCACAAGTTTGATCCGGTGCCACAGCGCGACTACTACCAGCTCACGGCCGTCTTTGCCGGCGTCCAGCATGGCGAGCGGCCGATCGAGCGGGCCGGTGAGCCAGATCGCGGGCAGCAGATTGCGGAGCTTGAGCAGCAGCTGGCTGAGGTCTCCACGCAGCTGGTCGCCCTTGAGCCGCTCGCCTTTGTGCCGACGGACGAGGAGCCGACGGCGATCGTCCAGCGGGCGGCGGTTGTCACGGGCACCACGGTCGACGCCTTCGCTCCGGTCACCGCCCGCTTCCTCCGCATGACGGTGCTGGCGACCTCGAGTGCTGAGCCCTGCATCGACGAGCTGGAGGTGTTTGCCATCGACGGCCGCAACGTGGCCCGCGAGGCCACACCGTCGGCGTCCGGCAGCTACCCCAGCAACGAGTCTCACAAGCTTGAGCACATCAACGATGGCCGCTACGGCAACACGCGGTCGTGGATCTCCAGCGAGGCTGGCGGCGGCTGGGTGCAGCTGGAGTTTGCCGAGCCATCGCAGATCAGCCGCGTGGTCTGGAGCCGCGACCGCAGCCCGGTTCCCCAGTACAGCGACCGTCTGGCCACCGCCTACGAGATCGCCGTCTCCGCTGACGGCACCCACTGGCAGACCGTGGCCACGCATGCCGACCGGCTCCCCTTCGACGCAGCCGCCGCAGCCAAGCCGGCGGTGGCCGCCCGCGGTCTTCCACCCGAACAGGCCGAGGCAGTTGCACGCCTCAGCACGCAGGCGGCTCAGCTGCAGGAGCAGCTCACTGCGCTGACCACGCCCCCGATGGCCTATGCCGGCAGCTTCGCTCAGCCGGGCCCGACCCACCGCCTCTTCCGTGGCGACGCCATGCAGCCCCGCGAGGAGGTCGCCCCGGGCAGCCTCACCCGCGTGGGCGAGGCGGCCTGGCAGCTTGACAGCAGCGCCCCCGAGCAGGAGCGGCGGAAGGCCCTGGCCCGCTGGATCGCCTCACCAGCCAACCCGCTGACAGCGCGGGTGATCGTCAATCGGCTCTGGCACTCTCACTTCGGCACCGGCTTGGTCGACACCCCGAGCGACCTCGGCGTCAATGGTGGCGTGCCCAGCCATCCGCAGCTGCTCGACTGGCTCGCCAGCGAACTTCTCGAGCCCACAAGCCAGACGGCCGATCCCGCAGCCGACCGCTGGCGGCTCAAGCGACTGCACCGGCTGATCGTCACCAGCCGCAGCTACCGTCAGTCGTCAGCTGCGACTGAGAAGGGGCTTGCTCTCGACGCAGGCAGCCGGCTGCTCTGGCGGTTTCCCCCGCAGCGGCTGGAGGCCGAGGCCCTTCGCGACGCGATCCTGGCTGTCAGCGGCAGCCTCAACCTCACGATGGGCGGCCCCGGGTTTGATCTCTTCGTCGCCAACAGCAACTACGTGAAGGTCTATGAGACGAAGACCAGCTTCACCGACGACGACTTCCGCCGCATGGTGTATCAGTCGAAGCCACGGAGCGAACTCGACACCTTCTTCGGCGCGTTTGACTGCCCCGACGCGGCGCAGGCCCAGCCCGCACGCACCGTCAGCACCACGCCCCTGCAGGCCCTCAACATGCTCAACGGGGCCTTCCTCATCGAGCAGGCGGAGCGGTTTGCACAGCGGCTTCGCAGCGAAGCTGGCAGCGATCCAGCAGCCCAGGTCGACCGGGCGTTTGCCCTCGCCCTGGGACGGCCGCCGGCCGCTGCCGAACGCGCCGCGGCGATCGCCCTTGCCCAGCAGCACGGCCTCCCCCTTGTCTGCCGCAGCCTCTACAACACCAGCGAGTTCATCACTGTGCGGTGAGCAGCCGAGCAGACTTTTCTGGCCTTTCAACGAGAGCTCTGCCGCCCGAAGCCGACCGTCCTCGGTGGTGGAAGCCGCCGAACCCAACAACTCGATGAACGCCCGCGACAACGACCTGATACGTGACCGACACGACCACTCGCGTGACGAGCTGCCCCCGTTCCCTCGTTTCGGGTCGCAAGGCCAGCCATCGTTCGCTGGCCTGCAGCCCGACCGCGACGGCTACGGGCATCCTCCGCAGGCCTGGGCAGTCGCTCGCTGGCTGCTGCGGCTGGCTGCCTGGGATGGCATGCTGCCGGCGGTTGTGTGGTCGCTGCCGCTAGTGGCGATGCAGCTCCTGCCAGGCCGCCGGGGGCCGGTGGAGCTGCTCGGCGTGGTCCTGCCGATCACTGCCTTTTTGATCCGCTTTTTTGTCGGTGTGCGAGCGATTCGCAGCAACCACTGCGGCAGAATCTTCCGAGGCCTGCAGGGGATCTCGCTGTGGGCCGGCCTGTTTCTGCTGCTGATCATCGACACCCTGCAGATCCTGCGGCTGGTGATGCCGCCGGGCGCGTTCAAAGACCGTGAGTCGCTGATCGGCCTGCTGGTCTTTTACAGCATCTACATCGTCTGCATGGCCTTTGCGATGTATCCGGGCCGAGCCCCGCAGCCCGCTGTCGCTGCCGACATCATTCGCCACAGCGAACGGCGATGAACCAGCCCACGGCCGCCGTGCTGCCACCCTATGCAGCTGGCCGATGCCTACCGGCGGCCGCCGCGAGCGGCGGCGGTGATCGGCTCGGTGGAGATCTCCACGTCGGCGTCACGAAGGTGACGATCGAGAAAAGCTCGCACGCGGCGGTCGACCTCCGGGCTCCCAAACCCGCCATGCCCGCCACCTTCAATCGGGATCAACAGCGACTCCACGCCAGCGGCCCGCAGCGCCCTATCGAACTGCACCGACTGGTCATAGGGAACTACCATGTCCTCAGTGCCGTGAAGGATCAAAAACGGGGCGTCGTCGCTGGTCACGTGCGTCTGCGGCGAGGCTTCCTTCGCCCGATCCGCATGCTCCTGCACCGCGCCGCCGAGCAGCTTCGACTCTGGTGAGCTGGCCGCGTTGTGGTCGATGCTGCTGGGAAAGTCGCCCATTGTCAGCAGGTTCGCCGGCCCAAACTCATCCACCACACAGGTCACCCGGCTGCTGACGTCTGTCCGGTTTCCCAGGCTCCCTTCCAAGGCCTCTACGCCGCCCGACGTGCCGAGCATCGCGACCAGATGGCCACCGGCCGAACTGCCGATCACCGCAATGCGGTCAGGGTCGATGCCATACTGGCTTGCATGGCCACGCAGCCAGCGGATGGCGGCTTTGCAGTCATGGATCTGCGCTGGCCACGGTGCATCGCCGCTGAGCCGATAGCCGATCGACGCCCCCACAAACTCGCCGCTGCGAACATACGGCACGACGCGGCCCGCCCCGCCAGCCTTGTCGCCGTTTTGCCAGGCACCTCCGTGGATGAACACCACCAGCGGAAGCTTCTCGCCACGCGGCTCCTTGGGCAGATAGAGGTCGAGCCGCTGCCGGGGATGCTCGGTGGCCGCGTAGGCCAGGTCGTGCTTGGCGACCACGTTCTCGGGGAGGCGAAGCCGCCGCAGGGCCGGCTGCGCGACGGCCGTGGTCGCCATCAGGCCACACCACGTGAAGCTGAGAACCACGGCGGCCAGAAGGGAATCTCTCTGCATCGCACACCCCTGAGCTTATAAAACGGACGCTGAAAACCCGCCAGCAGGATACGACATCCAGGCCCGCCCGCACGAGAACCCGATGCCCCGCGAACGCAACGCCGACAAACGCCACCGCGCCGAGCAGGTGCTCGCTGAGCTCGACCGTGGCTACCCCGACGCCGCCACCGAGCTCGACTTCACCGCGCCGTTTGAGCTGCTCGTGGCCACGATCCTCTCAGCGCAGGCGACCGACGTGAGCGTCAACGCCGCCACGCCCGCGCTCTTCCAGAAGTATCCCGACGCTCCCGCCCTGGCGGCGGCCACGCCCGAGCAGGTGGAGCCCTTCATCAAGACGATCGGCCTGTTTCGCAACAAGGCAAAAAATATCGTCGCCGCTGCCAAAAGGATCGTGGAGCTCCACGGCGGCGAGGTGCCCGACGACTACGACGCGCTGCTCGCCCTGCCCGGCGTCGGCCGCAAGACGGCCAACGTCGTCGCCAGCAACGCCTTCGGCCGGCCGGCGATCGCGGTCGACACGCACGTCGGCCGGCTCGCTCGGCGGCTGAAGTTCAGCCGCCACGACGACCCCAACAAGGTCGAGCAAGACCTGATGTCGCTCTTCCCGCAGGAGCGGTGGACATTCCTCCACCACGCCCTGATCCTCCACGGCCGCCGCGTCTGCCACGCCCGCAGCCCCAGCTGCGGCAGCTGCACCCTCGC
>CALCGM010000253.1 GCA_937900985.1 uncultured Planctomycetaceae bacterium
AGGGGGAGCGGGATCCCAGGCGATCCCCAACTGTTTTGAGGAGCACAGCATGTCGGCGACTCGATCTCGATCGGCTACCACCTGGCGGCCCGTGAGGCGCTGACCGGGAAGGCCAACGTCGCGGAGCTTGCCGAGCGGATCAAGAAGCAGGGAAAGGTGGTGATCTGGCGAGAGACGACGCCGGTCCCCAAGGGGGCGGCGGGGCGTGTGCCGGGCGATGCCAGCCGCTACAACGCGGCGGCCGAGCTGCTCCACAGTCTGCTCGGGTGCCTGCCTACTCTGCCGCGTTTGCAGGATCCGCTGGCCGGCCGACCTTGATCCAGTCGATGTCGAGCTTGAAGGGCCCGGGCTTCTTGTCACCGAGCAGGAAGCCCACGCCAGTCACGGCGGTTGGCTCGAGCTTCTCGTTGGGAAACACGCGGCCCCGCCAGGTGGCGGTGAACGCGTCGACTGGAAACGCCACTTCCATCCACTCGCCCTTCGTGGTGGCAAACTCCTGGCGGTAGGAGTAGCTATTGCGGTTGCGGCCGGCGTAGACGTTGAAGGTGTAGGTTCTGCCGTCGCCCTTCACGCGGGCGACGATCACGTCATCGGGCTTGAGGCCGAGGCTGCGGCCCATCGTTCGCACCGACGCAAAGCCACCGTTGTTTTCCAGCGACAGTGTGCCGAAAAACTCCATCTGCCCCGCGTCGTCGAGCCGAAAGCGGCCGTCGGAGCGTCCTCCCATGACGCCGTCGTTGACAGCCTGCCAGCCTCGGCCTGCCTCTGGGCCGTCAAAGCCAAACAGCACTCGTTCTTCACCGCAGGCGGCCAAGGGAACGCAGGTGGCCAGCAGCAGGATGAGCGTTCGCATACGCATGTTTTTTCCAGGAGTTGGTGGTGAGGTGGAGCATGATGCCGCAGCCTGGCCGGTCACCTGCGGGTGAAGAGCTCGTGCTGCGGGTCGCCTCCACTGATCAGATAGGCCAGCAGATCGAAGATCTCGTCTTGCGTCATGCGGTTGAGCAGGCCGGCAGGCATCGCGGACGTGGTCGAGGCAAACATCTCTTCGATCGATCCGCGGTCAATCGTGACGCGTTGGTTGGGGTCGGTGAGGTCGGTGTTTAAGACGATTGTGCCACCGTTGCGCTGCACGCCCAGATTGACGATCACGCCGGTGTGCACACGGCCGTCGTCCGTGAGCACGTTGACCGACGAGAACTGGTCGTTGATGACTTTGCTCGGGTTGATGATCTGGTCGAGGAGGTCGCGAACGGAGTAGCGACGGCCAGCGGTCGTTAGATCGGGCCCGGTCATGCCTCCTTGATTTTGGAAGCGATGGCAGGCGTAGCAGCCGGCTGCTGCAAACATCCGCTGACCGTTGCCATAGTCGCGGGTGTGGAGTTGTGCCTGGGCGGCCTCGGCAAGCTCGTCGAGCGACCACGGGGTTTCCGAACGCCCTGCAAAAACCTCGCCGAGGTTGTCGAGGACCGACTTCTTCACCGGCTTCTTGGCGAGCAGCTCCTGCAGCGCCGCGGTGTCTTCGTCGGTGAGGGTGGCCACCGCATCGTCACGGATAAACTGGATGAACTTCTCAAAGCTGGCACCACCCCGGTAGTTCGCTGCTTTGAGAAACCACTCGAAATAGGCCGTCTGGAGTTCTGGCGTCCAGCCGGCGGTGAGCATGCGGATCGAGCGGGCGTAGTGCATCTGCTCTTCCTGCGTCGGCACTGTGGCGATGAGCTCAATCGCCTTGCTGGCCAGGGCAGGCGATTGAAGAAACGCCAGCGTCTCGCAGGCGAGCCAGTTGAGCTCTGCTGAAGACGACGGGAAACGCGGGCTGAGCTTGGCAATCAGCGGTTCACGCAACGAATCGTCTGGCATGCCGAAACGGCTGAGGATGATCTGCAGGGTGCGCTGCAGCGTCAGCTCGGTGGTGGGGTGGAGTGCGTCGAAGTCGATCGCCAGGATCGCCGAGAGCATGCGGTCGCGAAGCTGCGTGTCGGCCGGAGCCGTTGCCTCCGTGCGGTGCTGCGGGCAGACGCCGGCAACCCGCGCGAGGGCCAGCAGTGCTTCGGCCTGAATCCGTGGGTTCGCCTCAGACAGGGCTCTCTCGCGCCATGCGTCCACCGGCTGATGCTCGACCGCTGTCCTCGCGGCGTGTCGGATGAAGCGGTCGTCGTCGGCGAGGAAGGGCCAGGCGGTGTCGAGGGCGGCGGCGTCGTGCCGGCCATGAAACGCCTCGAGCTGCCTCCGCAGGCTGCGGGCGTTGTTGGCCGTCGCGACTGTGGGGGCTGGGGCGGTGTCTTCATCGCCCACGTAGGTCACCCGATACAGGCCAGACTGCACCTTCCGCCCGCCAATCGTGAAATACATCGCCCCATCGTCGGGGTGGATGATCGCGTCGGTGATGGGCAGCGGAACGCCCGTGAGAAACTCCTCCTTGGTGGCGGTGTAGGAGGAACCGCTGGGCTGCAGGTGGACGGCGTAGAGTTTGCCCCAGCTCCAATCGAGCGCGTAAAACGCCTCCTGATACTTCACCGGAAACTTCGCCCCGTAGCCAAAGGTCACGCCGGTCGGCGATCCAGGGCCGATGTCGAGGATGCCGGGCAGGTTGTCGGCGTAGAACGGGGGGCGTTTTCCGGCGCCGTTCCGCCAGCCAAACTCGGCCCCGCTGGTGACATGGTTGATTCGCGTTGGCCGATACCAGGGCGTGTTGAAGTCGTATTCCATGTCGGCGTCGTAGGTAAACAGCTCCCCGTCGCGGTTGAACGCGGCGTCGAAGATGTTGCGGAAGCCGTTGGCGTAGGCCTCAAACACGGTGCCGTCGAAGTCGACCTTGTAGATGATGCCGCCGGGTGCCAGCACGCCACGGTTGTGGCCCCGCCCGTCGGGAAAGCTTGGCAGGAGATGGTCTTCCCCCCAGACCTGTGGCACGGGTGATGAGGCGGCGAGGGTGGTCGGCGTGGTGTTGTTGCCGGTAACCAAAAACAACGACTCGCCGTCGGGGCCGGGCACCACCGCGTGCACTCCGTGGTCGCCGCGAGCTGCAAAGTCTTGCAGCAGTTCCACCCGGTCGAGCTGGTCGTCGCCGTCGCTGTCGGTGAGACGGTAGAGGCCCGAGGAAATCTTTTGTTCGTAGTCGTTGACGCCGACATAGAGTGCGCCGCGTGTCCACACCATGCCGTTGACGGCACGAATCTCGGCGGGCACCGGCTGCACGTCGTCAGCGGAGACCTGCTCGCCCGGAGCAGGGGGAGGCAGCCGATACAAGCCGCCAAACTGATCGCTGACGAGCAGACGCCCCTTGTCGTCGACGCAGAGGTTGACCCACGAGCCCTGCGTCTCAGCCGGCACGGAGTAGAGGAGCTCAACCCGAAAGCCGTCGGCAGCCGTGATGCGGTCGACCGGCGTCGCAGAGTTGCCGACCTTGGTGGTCACCGCTTCGATCGCCGCTTTCCCTGCTTCCGCGTCGAGACGCTCAAGCGTGATGTCCTGAAACTCCACCGTCATCGGCGGGCCGGCGTGAAGCTGCAGGGCGAGGATGCCCGTCCGCTTCGCGTCGGGGTGGTTGTCGGTGAGGTCCATCGTGGTGACGCCGTTGACCTGATGGATCTGCCGGTTGCCAACGGCGATGATGGTCAGCTCATTCCAGTCGGAGTCGACCAGCTTCTGGCTCGTGTCGCCCACGCTGCCAACCACCTGCGGCTCGCCGTTTTCGCCGACGACCACCCGCTCAAAACGCTTGGCAACAATCCCCCGCCACTTCTCGGCGTAGAGCATGCCGAAATACTCGGGGTTGGGATGGAGGTCGGCCTGATAGCCCTTGACGACAAAGTCCTCAGCGGGGCCGACAAGCTCGCTGCGATACTGCACCCCGGAGTTGTTGCCCGAAAAGCGAACCTTGGTCTTGAAGATGAAGTCGGCGACCTCGCCGCCCTGCCAGACCAGAAACGTGTTGCCTTCGGTCGGGTTGTCTTTGGTGGTCTGGCCGAAGATCGCCCCATCTTTGACGGTCCAGAATCCCGGCTTGCCAGCCCAGCCCGAAAGGTCGGTGCCGTTGAACAGGACCTCTGTGTCTCCGCCCAGAGTCGTGGTTGCCGTGAGGGTCAGCAAGAGGAGCGTCAGGAGGGTTCGCATGGTTCTCTCGGGCAAAGGGTTCTCAAAAGGCTCTGGCTTCGACACCGCACTGTAGACTACCAGCCGATCGCCGTGGGCAGGAGGTGTCGCCGTGGGCAGGAGGTGTCGCTGGGTGAAGCGAATCGATCAGGTGGCAAGCCGATTGACGCGGGCGGGCCCCGTCGCGCCGCAGAGCAGGGCAGCCGTCGCGCTGCTGGTGAGGGTGGCGTTGATGACCGCGGGGGTGTGGGCCGGGGGCAGCGGGGCTGCGTTTGGCGGCGAGCCTCACGGCTGCGATGCCTGCGGCCGAGAACTGGCCGCGGCTCAGGAGGGGATGGTCTTCACGGGCCGTAGGATCTGCGGCCCCTGCTACCGCGAGGCGGATCACCGCTGGCGAAGCATCGACCGCAACCGCTATGCCAGCTTCAGTGATGGCACGATGGTGGACCTCAAGCATTTTCGGGCGTCGATGCTCGTTTCGCAGACGGCGGGCGTTGGCCTGGGGCGGGCTGGGCGAGGCATTGCCGCTGCCAACCTCGCCGGCTGGGCAGTGGAGTGGACGCAGGCTGCCCAGGGGCATGTGGGGGGCCAGCCGTTTGGCGGCAACGAAGACCTCTACAGCAACTTCGCCGGCTCTCTCTTTGGCCAGGTTGCCAGACTGGGGAGCGGCACGGCAGATTGGGCGGAGCGAGCGATCGGCCTGCTGGAGCGTTTCCACGGTCCGCTGCACTCCGTGAGCGACACCAAGTGAGCATGATGGCTGAACCAGACCGGCCGGAAGACGCGGCCTCCCCACAAGCGAAGGGCTCCCCAGACGCCGCCGAGGCCTGGGAGCAGTTTCTTGTCGAACAGGTCTACCCGGAGCCGCAGGCGAAAGCTCGGGAAGACTACCGCAACTACGACAGCCCCGGCCGCGACACAGTGCGGGAGTTTTACCGCGAGAACCACCGCTTTCAGACCTACGACTTCGTGCTGGAGAAGAAGCGAGACTTTCTCCAGTTCAATCGTCGCACGATGAGCGTGTTTGAGGCGCTTGAATATCTCAACACCCTCGTCGACGACTCCGATCCCGATATCGACCTCACGCAGATCAACCATCTGCTGCAGACGTCGGAGGCGATTCGAGCTGCCGGGCATCCCGACTGGTTTGTGCTCACCGGCCTGCTGCACGACCTCGGCAAGGTGCTCTGCCTGTTTGGAGAGCCGCAGTGGGCGGTGGTGGGCGACACGTTTCCGGTCGGCTGTGGCTACAGCCCGCGGATCGTGTATGCCGAGTTTTTTCGCGACAATCCGGATGCGACCGATCCGCGGTTTCAGTCGCGGTGCGGCGTGTATGAAGAGGGCTGTGGCCTGCGAAACGTGCACCTCTCCTGGGGGCATGATGAGTATCTCTACCACCGCATGAAAGACTTCCTGCCGGAGCCGGCGCTCT
>CALCGM010000254.1 GCA_937900985.1 uncultured Planctomycetaceae bacterium
AGGTCGACGACAAGATCCAGGTCGTGCGTCGCAACGTACGGTTCTTTGCCGACAAGGGCAGCCCGGAAGAGCAGGCGGTCCGACTGGCCTACACCGACAGCATTCTCTACAGCGTGCCGATCGTCACCAAGAGCCCCTCGGGCGCCGACGTCATCGACCTCACGCCGATCTTTCTCAGCGACCTGCCCAAGATTTCCCGCCAGCTCGCCGGCTTCTCCTTTGCCCGCGACCGCTCCACCTGGGCGAGCGTGAAGGCCTTTGACGACAACGTCGAACTCGAGGTGGCGGCCACCTATGCCTCCAGCGGCAACGTGACGTTCGACACCGTGCCCGACAGCCGCGGCCTAACCCTCAACGTGCACTACTCGCTGAGCCTGCTGCCGCAGAACGACTACAAGCCCCGGCTCGCCGACGACCGCGTGGGCTACTTTGTGACCGCCTTGAAGGACTTCTCGCAGGATGTCGATGAAGACCGCTTCGTGCGGTACATCAACCGCTGGCGGCTGGAGAAGGCCGACCCCAAGGCGGCCGTCTCGCCGCCCAAAAAGCCGATCGTGTTTTGGATCGAGAAGACCGTGCCCTTTCGCTACCGCCAGCCGATCCGCGAGGGCATCGAGGCCTGGAACGAGGCCTTTGAGCAGGCGGGCTTCGCCACCGCGATCGAGGTCCGGCAGCAGCCGGAAAACACCGACTGGGATCCTGAAGACGTCAACTACAACACCTTTCGCTGGATCACCGCCGGAGCCGGGTTTGCGATGGGGCCGTCGCGGGTGAATCCGCGGACCGGCCAGATTCTCGACGCCGACATCATCTTCGACGCCGACTTCCTGCAGTTCTGGCGGAGCCAGTATGAAACCTTCACGCCCGAGTCGATCGCCAGGCTCACCGGAGGCCTGTTCAGCGAGCATGGGCATGGTGGGGGCGAGTGCCTCGACTGCGCCGCCCGTGGGCTTGCCGGCTGCCGCATGGCCGATGGCTACGCCCGCGAGATCGCCCTGGCTTCCACCGCCATGGCGGCGATGAAGCCCGAGGGGCTGTCGGAGGAGGAGAAGGAGAAGCTCGTGGTGCAGGGGCTGAAGTCGGTCGCCATGCACGAGGTGGGCCACACCCTCGGGCTGCGTCACAACTTCAAGGGCAGCACCCGCCTGTCGCTCGATGAGATCAACGACGACGCCAAGACCGCCGAGCGAGGGTTTTCCACAAGCGTGATGGACTACCTGCCGGCCAACATCGTTCCCAAGGGCCGCACGCAGGGCCGCTACTACACGCCAGCCCTCGGCGAGTACGACCTGTGGGCGATCGAGTATGGCTACAAGCCGCTGCCCGGCGGCAGTCCGGAGGGTGAGCGGCCCGAGCTTGAGAAGATCGCCTCCCGCAGCGGTGAGCCGCAGCTGGCCTATTCGACCGATGAAGACACCACACCCGGCGACCCCGACCCGATGAGCTATCGCTTCGATCTGGGCAACGACCCCGTGGCCTTCGGCCGGATGCGAGCGGAGCTGGTCGCCCAGGTGATGCCCCTGATCACCGAGCGGATGACGACGGGCGACGGCGGCTACGAGCGAGTTCGTCAGGCCTTCGGCGTGCTGCTCTCAGCCCACGGCCAGGCGATGTTTATGGCCTCGCGGCTCGTGGGCGGCCTGCACACCTCCCGCAGCCATCGCGACGACCCCGAGGCGGCGGCGCCCTTCCGCGTGGTCGAGGCAGGGCAGCAGCGAGAGGCAATCGCGCTGCTCGAAGAGCAGGTCTTCAGCGAGAAACCGTTTTCGTTCTCCCCCGACCTCTACAACCAGCTGGCCACCACCCCCTGGCTTCACTGGGGCATGCAGCAGGCCGATCGCGACGACTATCCGGTGCACGAGGTGGTGCTGATGTGGCAGGAGCGGATTCTCGCTCAGCTCCTGAGCCCGCTGACGCTCGCCCGGATACTCGACAACGAGCTGAAGGTCGCGGCCGACGAGGATGCCTTCACGGCCGCCGAGCTGCTCGAGCGGCTGACGGCCGCGATCATGGCGGAGCTCGACTCGATCGAGCCGGCCGAGTTTTCCAACCGCTCGCCGGCGATCCCAAGCCTGCGGCGGGCCGTGCAGCGGGCCTACCTCGGCCGGCTCTCGCAGATCGCCCTGGGCAACGCCGGAGCCCCGGCCGACTGCGAAGCGGTGGCCTCGCTGCAGCTGCGAGACCTCCACAAAAAGCTCGACGGACTTCTTGCTCGTGACGATCTTGCTCTCGACACGTATTCTCGGGCGCACCTCGAAGACGCCCGCGAGCGGATCGACCGGGTGCTCGAGGCCGACCTCGTGACCAGCCGTCCCTAATCCTCGGGCGCATGCCCACCCGTCGCAGGCAGCCAGGACCCTCGCTATGAAACTTGTCCTGGCGATTGTGCCCCCATCCCGCATGGAGGCGGTGCGGCAGGCCCTGGCGGAGGTGCATGTCACCCGCCTGTCGATCGCTGACGGGCATGGCTATCTGGCAGCGGGAGCGGGCTCACTGCCGGCGGGCAGTGGCCGCGGAAGCCGGCTGGTGCGGCATGCGGTGCTTGAGATCGCCGTCAATGACGACTTCCTGGAACGCACCGTCGAGGTGATTGAGCGGGCGCTCCAGCTCGCGGCAGACTCCGAGGCCGATGCGGCCGAAGAAGCCGACAGCCACGTCAGCAGCGACCCTGGCGGCATCTACGTGTTGCCGATGGAGGCCGCCGCCCAGATCTACCGCGATGTCCGCGGGCCGGAAGCCCTCTGATCCCAGCCCACGCGTCTCTTTTGTCTTGGAGCCACATCTGATGCCAGCCGCCAGCCCTGCGATCCTTCTCGTCTCCCCCGACCTGATGCTCACCAGCCAGATGGCAGGCCTCGCGTCTGGAGTGGGCGGGCAGCTGGAAACGATCAGCCGCTGCGACGCGTCCGCCAAGGGCGGCCCCTTCGGCCTAGTGATCCTCGACCTCGGCAGCCTGCGGGCCTCTCCCGAGGAGCTGCTCACTCAGCTGCGGGCCAGCCTCTCGCAGCAGCCCCTCCCGCGGATTGTCGCCTTCGGCCCCCACGTGCAGAAGGAGCGGCTTGAAGCCGCCGTCGCGGCTGGTGCCGCGGAGGCCGTCAGCCGCGGCGAACTCCTCGGCAGCTTCGCCAGCTGCCTCGCCCGCTGGTGCGGCTAGCTGGCCGTGGGAAAAGCCATCCATGGGCTTTCCCCGCTCAAGCGAAGCCCAAAAAAGCCGAGTTTTTTGGGGGGGTCGCCGGTCGTCGCCTCCTGCGGCGGCAGACGTGTTCCACGGTCTGCTCGGCTGCTCGCTTAGGAAATCGGCAGCTGCTTGCCCCGCCACTCGCTGGCCTTCCAGCCGTAGTCGACGAGCTCGTAGGCGAAGCTGCCGTCTTCGAAGAGTTCGAGCCGGCCATAGCACGGCGGAAACCCATACTGGCTGCCGTTCCACCAGGCTCCGCTGGCAGCGCCACCGCAGATGTAGGCCACATCCCGATAGACACAGTGGTCGGCGGTGTGCATGTGGCCGCTGAGGCAGAGCTTCACCTGCGGATGCCGACGAAACACCTCCGTGATCGCCCAGCAATCGGCGTGGTGCCAGGTGCCAGGAACGACATTGTCGTTGCCCTTGCGTGTGTCGTCGCCATACACCTGGCTGGTGACACTGAGGATCGGGATGTGACTCAGCACGACCGTAGGCAGGCTGGTCTGCTCAAGATCGTTGACGAGCCAGGCAAAGTGCTCGTCGCTGAGGGTCGCATAGCTCGGCCAGTTGCAGAGGCTGTTGAGGCTGATGAAGTGCCAGCCGCCATGGTCAAAGCTGTAGTAGGGGGCGGGCATGCCGAGCACCTCGGTCATCAACCCAAAGCCCTTCTTCGACAGCGGCACCGCGTCGGTCGGCCCGCCTCCATTCCAGACATCGTGATTACCGAGGCTTGAGCGGATCGGCACGGGGCAGCTGCCAAACACATCCCGCCACACGCCAATCTGTGCTTCGGCCGACTTCCCGGTCGTTCCGCCGTCGACTCCCATCACGCTGTCGCCGGTGTTGAGGATCAGTTCGGGCCTCCAGTTCTCGTCGCCGAGCATGTGGGCGAGCATTGCCGCCGCCCCGGCTGGCGCCTCCCGATCGGGCATGATGTGGACGTCCGTGATGTGGGCCATCCTGACGCC
>CALCGM010000255.1 GCA_937900985.1 uncultured Planctomycetaceae bacterium
CCCGGCTGGTGGCCTCGGCGGTGCCGCGGCCGAAAACCCCACAGCGGATTCACCCCGCCACCCGCACGTTTCAGGCCCTGCGGATCGCCGTCAACGAGGAGCTGAAAAGCCTGCGGCTGGCCCTGGAGCGGATTCCCGAGCGGCTCAAGCCCGGCGGCCGGCTGGCGGTGATCTCCTTCCACTCGCTCGAAGACCGGCTGGTCAAGGAGGCCTTTCGCAACCGCCAGCAGTGGTTCGCGCTGACCCGCACGCCGGTGACGGCAAGCGAGGAGGAACTGGCAAGCAACTCCCGCAGCCGCTCTGCCAAGCTGCGGGTTGCGGAGAAGCCAGGCTGAGCTGCCAGCAGAGAACTGCCGTTGTCTGGACGTCGACGGTTTTTCACACTCCTGCCCATCATGATGGGCCGTGAAACCAAGATTCTGCTGGCGCTGCTGGGAACCCTCAGTTCGGGGTTTGTGGGAGTGCTCGGCTCGAAGCTGTTTGTGCCGCGGCCGCCGGATGGCGCCGGGCCGGATGTGCACCTTCCCGCTCACGATCATGCCGATGGCCCGATCGTGGAGCCGCCCTCGTTTGATCGGCTCGGCCGCTCCATTTTTTCGGCGACCGACGCGACCGACGCGACCGACGCGACCGACGCGACCGACGCGACCGACGCCGAGGGGGACCGCACCGCAAACACCCTCGACAGCGACGCTCCTGCCGCTTCGCTGGCGGCTGCCGACGACGCTGGCAGCGGCCTGCTCGAACCGCCAACCTTCTGGCAGACCGATCCCCCCGTGGAGCCTGATGGTCTTGCGGCGGGTGAAGGTGACGATGCTGGCGGCGACCCGCTGACTACTGACGAGGCGGGCAGCGGCCTTCCCGAGGCGGGTGGCTTTCCTGCTGCTGATGAGGATCTGCTGCCGCCGCCGGCCGTGGCCGTCGATTCCGGGGAGGTCGTGGCGAGCGGGTTTGAGTCTGCCCCTGGTGCGGTGCTGGCCGTGGATCCTCCGGGCCGTTTCACTCCCCCGTCAAACGCGATGCCGATCTCCGCGGGGAGCCACCTGGTCACCGACGGCGACACCTGGTGGAGCATTGCCGAGCGGGCCTACGGCGACGGACGTCTCTACAAGCCGCTCTTCGCCTGGAATCGGGCGCTCGATCCGCGTGTCTCGCTCGCTCCAGGAACGAGGCTTGAGGTGCCGCCCATCAACTCGCTTGTCACGGCCCATGCAGGGCTGCTGCCCAAAGATCTGGCTGGCATGGCTGGCCCTGCCGCTGTGGTGCAGACGTCGGCAACGGAGCTGGTCGGGCAGGCGGGCATGGTGCCGAATGGTCGGTCGATTGTGGTGCGCGAGGGCGACACCCTGATTTCGATTGCCCGTGAACAGCTCGGCTCGTCGTCGCGGTGGCGAGAGCTCTACGAAGCCAATCGGGAGACGCTCGGCCGCAGCCCCGGCCCGCTCACGCCCGGCACGCAGCTGGTCGTGCCATGAGCGGTGCGGACGAGGCGGCAGCCTACGACTACCCGCTTCCGGAGGAGTCGATCGCCCAGCAGCCGCTCGCCCGTCGCGATGCGGCGCGGATGCTCGTGTTGCATCGAG
>CALCGM010000256.1 GCA_937900985.1 uncultured Planctomycetaceae bacterium
TCCGAGAGATGCCGCACCGCCGACGTGGTGATCGCCACCTGATCCTCGGCGCCAGCTTCGTGGCTGGTGATGTCAAATCGATGGTCAAAGGCCGCCGGCACGATCGCCACACTGCCATGCAGGCCGTCTGCAGGGCGGTCGATCCCCCGCCAGGATGGCATGCGGCCGACGGTGGCCACGAGGAGTGGATGCCAGGCGGCAGTCCAGGCCGCGAGGAGGTCTTCTGCCTCGTCTCCACGGCTCCAGACCGGAAAATCCTCGAGCGAATGACAGGGCAGAAGAACGGTGATCCGCTCGTGACTCATGCTGCGCAGGTTTCCTAACCGGTTTCGTGATCGGTGGCGGTGTCGAGGCCCACTGTTCTACGCTACCCCGCCGTCGAGGGCAGGGCCTGGCTGGAACCTGACGATTGGCCAGGGCGTGTTTGACTTCGGCCCTTTTTTGTCCATAAATTGTGGGCTGGGAAGGTTTTGCGACGCAAGTGCGGAGACTGGGCGGGCCGCACTGGGATCGCAGTGGGGAATGCGTGGTTGCCGTGGGCCAGCTGTCAGCAGTTCGCCCGTGGGGCCAGCATGCTGAAACTGTGGTCCCGTGAACGATTCCCCGCGTGGTATCGTCCAAAGGAATGGAGGGGTCGTATTCCCTCCGCCGACTCATCTGCGGAACGGATCTCATGGCTCGCAGCGGACACGTTTGGGGCATCGACATCGGAACCTGTGGGCTCAAGGCCCTGCGGTGTACGGTCGGTGGTGAGGGGACGGCTGTGGAAGCCGTTGCCTTTGAATACATCGAATATCCGATGCTCCTGTCGGATCCGGAGGCAGACCGCGTCGAACTGGTGCGAAACGCCCTGCAGGAGTTGCTCTCGCGGCATGCGCTGCACGAAGACAAGGTGATCCTCTCGGTTCCCGGACAGTCGGGCCTGACGAAATACAGCAAGCTGCCGCCGATCGAAGCGAAGAAGATCCCCGACATCGTTCAATACGAGGCTCGGCAGCAGATCCCGTTTCCCCTGGATCAGGTGGTGTGGGACTGGCAGCGGCTGCCTGGGGGCATGGAAGAAGCCGGCTTCGTGATCGATGCCGAAGTGGCGATCTTCGCGATGAAGCGGGAGCAGGTGTTTAAGGCCCTGCAGCCGCTGACCGACGTCGGCATCGATGTCGAAATCCTGCAGCTGGCACCGGTGGCGTTGGCCAACATGGTGATGTTTGACCAGCTGCCGCCGATCGACGAGCTCGATCCGGACGATCCACCGCCGTTCACCGTGCTGGTTTCCACGGGCGTCGACAGCACCGATCTCGTGGTCACCAACGGCCTGCAGATCTGGCAGCGGAGCATCCCGATCGGTGGCAGCAACTTCACCAAGGCGATCGTCGCAGCGATGAAGCTGACCTTCGCTAAGGCCGAGCATCTCAAAAGAAATGCTGTACGGGCTGAAAACGCCAAGGATGTGTTTCTCGCCATGCGGCCGGTCTTCAACGATTTCTCTGCCGAGCTGCAGCGGTCGCTCAACTACTTCACCGGCACCCACAAGACGGCCACGATTGGCAAGGTGTTTCTGCTCGGCAATGCGGTCAAGCTCCGCGGCCTGAGCGACTTTGTCGCCAAGCAGATTGGCCTCGACGTCTCGCGGCTGGAGAAGTTTGAGAAGCTCGAGGGGAGCTCGGTGGTGGGGGCAGCAGCGTTCCGTGAAAACCGGCTCGCGTTCGGCACCGCCTATGGCCTGGCCGCGCAGGGCCTGGGTGTCGCTGAGATGAAGACGACGCTGATGCCGAAGCAGATCCTGATGGATCGGCTGATTGCATCGAAGCGGCCGATGACGGTGGCGGCCCTGCTGCTCCTGCTCGTGATGGCATTCGTTGGCTATGCCGGGAATGTGTTCACCTGGAACAGCTATGCCGATTCGATCTATGCCGACGCCCTCAGCAGTGCTGGCCGGGCGGCGAGTAGTTCCCAGTCGGCGAAGTCGTCGGTCCAGCAGGCGGAGCAAGAGCGCGAAGCGGCGGTGCAAGAGCAGCAGGTGTTTCTCACGGTCGCCCATCGCAGGTTTCAGACGCTGGAAATGCTCCGAGCCCTGCGGTCGGTGCTGCCTCACGATCCGCCGGATGCGATCCCCGAGGATCCGGCCGACCGCAACGAGGTCCATATTGATCGGGTCGATCTCGAGTATTTCGGTGACCTCTCGAAGTGGTTTACGGAGGTGAAGAGCCAGTGGGAGAAGACGCATCCCAGAGACGGTGTGGTTCTCGACGAGCCTGAGCCTGAGGAGACGGCCGACGCGGGAGAAGAGCCTGCCGAAGGCGATGCGGCCACGGCAGACGGCGAGGTCGCGGCTGAGGAAACGGCCACCGCCGAAGCAACGCCTGCGGCAGCTCCCGCCGCAGCGGCAACGGCCGGCGGTGATGACGCGGGCGACGCTGGTGATTTGATCGATGATCCAGGCCCCTCAGGGCCAGGCTGGGTGATCGAGATCGTTGGGCACCACTACCACAATGAGAGTCGCCACAAGCCCAATCAGAGCGCTCAGTTTGTCCGCGACACCCTGATCAAGAATCTGCTGGGCGAGGGCCCGCAGGTTACGGTTGATGTGGGGCCGCGGGCTGGGGAAACCGTGTCGGTCAAAGAGTTTGGTATCGGCTATCCCGTGCTCGTGAGCACGTCGACGATTCAGCCCGAGCAGGTGGTCAATCCCCTGCTGGCTGCCGATGGTGGCCTGTCGACGGGCGTGGGCATGATGGGCGAGAGTGGCATGATGGGCATGGAAGACGGCATGGGCTCCGGAGGGTACGGCCGCCCCGGCATGAGCTCTGGCCGTCGTCCACCGAGAACGGGCTCGTCAGAAGAGGGGGCCGGCGATGAAGAGGGTGAGGATCCTGTTGTTGAACTGAAACGATACGATTTCGTGGTCCAGTTCAGCTGGGTTCCGCAGGTGCCCGGTGCTCCTGAAGTCGCTGGGGCTGCGGGTTCCGCAGCTGGCGGCAGAGCAGGGTCGTCGCGGGGTGGTTCGCGGTCGTTTGGCGGCCGCCGCTCACGCAACGACGACGACGACGACTGATCGGAGAAACGAAGAGGGAATCATGCAACTGCCCGAAAACGTTCAGCCGGTTGTCTCGGCGATCGGCAAATATCATTTCTGGATTCTGGCGGTGCTCGTGCCGCTGCTGATTGTGCCCATGCTTGTGCTGGCCAACAGCGACATCTCGAAGCAAATCGACGACGCGCAGAGCACCATCAAAACCAAGCTCAGCGCGGTGCAGTCGGTCAAATCGACCTCGCCCCACCCCAATCAGGAATGGGCCGATGAAATCGAGCAGCAGACCCTCGGTATCCGTCAGGCCACCTGGCGGTCGTGGGATCAGGCCTATCAGGATCAGCTCCAGATTCGCGTCTGGCCGGATCAGCTGGGCCCACAGTTTCTCCGCTATGTCGGCCGGATCGGGCCCGATGACGAGCTGCCCCTCACGCTCCGCGAGCTCTATCAAAACTCGGTGCCGTCGATTGTGCGGTCGCTGCCGGCTCGGATGGGGGCCGACGATCTGATGGAGTCGGCCTCTGGCATGGGGATGATGGGGGGCTCTGAGGGCATGGGCGGCATGTCGATGTCGCGGATGTCGGGAGGCGGCATGTCCTCACGACGAGGGTCGCGAGGGAGCAGCCGCTTCGGATCTGGCGGGGGCGAAGAAGGAGGCTTCATGGACGACATGGGGCCTCGTCCAATGGTCGACTGGTCTGGTGCCGACCAGGCCCGTCTCTATCAGTCGTTTGTCTGGGAAACGACCCCTTCCACGACGCAGATCGTGCTCGCGCAGGAAGAGCTCTGGGTGTATGGCGTGCTCTGCGACGCGATTGCTCTGGCGAATATCCGTTCCACCGGCCACTACAACGCCGCCGTTCCCACTGTTGAGCAGATGCTGATCGGCTACCAGG
>CALCGM010000257.1 GCA_937900985.1 uncultured Planctomycetaceae bacterium
AGGGCCCCTGCTTCGAGGTCGCCGTCGAGCCTTTCTGGATGGCCGCCCACGAACTGACCTGGTCCGAGTACAAGCGGTACATGGCTGCGTGCGATCTGTTCAACGCGATGGCTGCCGCCCGAATCCGTCCCGTGACGGCCGAAAACGAGGCCGATGCGGTGACCGCCCCCTCAAATCTCTACGATCCCACCACCACCTTCACCAACGGTGAGGATCCTCGGCAGCCGGCCGTGACGATGACGCAGTTTGCCGCTCGCCAGTACACCGGCTGGCTCTCGGGGCTCACCGGCGGTTTCTACAGGCTGCCGACGGAAGCGGAGTGGGAATACGCCTGCCGGGCGGGCAGCAGCTCGCCCTGGTCGTGTGGCGACGACGCGGAAACGCTGGCGGCTGTCGCCTGGTTTGCGGACAACGCCGACGACACCACCCACCCGGTTGGCGAGCTCGAGCCGAACGCGTTCGGCCTCTACGACATGCATGGCAACGTCGCTGAGTGGGTGATCGACCAGCTCGCCGAAGATGGCTACGCAGGGCAGGCTGCTGGCTCACAGCCGCTGGCTGCGGCCGAGGCGATTGCCTGGCCCACGGAGCTTGAGGGCCGCGTGATCCGAGGCGGAGCCTACTACGACGATCCCGACCGCTGCCGCAGCGCGGCCCGCCGAGGCTCCGAAGATGAGGCCTGGAAGGAGATCGATCCCAACCTGCCGAAGAGCCCGTGGTGGTACACCGAAGAGCCTGCTCTGGGCGTCGGCATGCGACTGGTCCGCCCGTTTGCCGCGGCGACGCGGGAGGAGCAGCAGCGATGGTGGCAGGCCGACATCGACAGTATTCGCGAAGACACCGCCAGCCGGGTGATGCAAGGCCGCGGTGCTCGTGCGATCATCGATCCAGACCTGCCGGCCGAACTCGAGGAGAAGGGACTGGGCAACTAGTCCTCCTGCGAGTCCTTTTCCAGCACGACGCGTTCCATACACAGCCTGTTTTTCGACCATCAGGCATGCGGCCAGCTGGCCTGCCAAGCCTCGACGCCTCTCCTGAGACCTGCCCCCGAACGATCCCGAGGAATCAGATGACCGTGAACGTCACCGGAGCGGAGACGATGAAGTTCTCGCACACCTCTCAAACCCCACGCGCTGCTCTGGCGATGGTGGCGGCCGTGGCGGTCGCCGTCGCCTGTGCTCCCAACGGCCAAGCGGCAGACTGGCCCGATTGGCGGGGCCCGGGCCTCGACCGGCATGCCGGCGACCAGGGGCTGGTGACCACGTTCGACCCCAAGAAGGGCACCAACGTGCTCTGGACGAGCGAGGAGGTGCAGGGCATCTCCACGCCGATCATCGTCGACGGCCGGCTCTACTCCCTCGTGCGGCACATGCCGGGCACCAGCGCCGAGGCGGAGAAGGTGGTCTGCCTCGATGCGGTCACAGGCGAGAAGCTCTGGGAGAACGTGTTCAACGTCTACCTCTCCGACGTGCCCGCCGAGCGTGTCGGCTGGAGCTGCGTGGCGGCCGACCCGGCCACGGCCTCGATCTTCGCCCACGGCGTCTGCGGCGTGTTCACCTGCATCGACGCGAACACCGGCGAGACCCGCTGGCAGCGGAGCCTGCACGAGGAGTTTGGCTTCCTCTCCACCTATGGCGGCCGCACCAACGTGCCGGTCGTGTTTGAAGACCTGGTGATCGCCAGTGCCGTGGTCACCGGCTGGGGCACCACCGCCAAGCCGGCCCACCGGTTTCTCGGCATGGACGTGGCCACCGGCGAGGTTCGGTGGATGAGCGGCACGAGGGAGCTGCCGGCCGACACAACCTACAGCTCGCCCTCCATCGCCAACTTCGGCGGTGCTGCGGCGATCGTCTTCGGCTCGAGCGACGGCAGCATCTGGAACCTGCAGCCGCGGACTGGCAAGCCGGTGTGGAACTTCCGTCTTTCGCCGCGGGGCGTGAATGTGTCGCCGCTGGTAGCCGACGGCGTGGTCTACGCCGCTCAGGCGGAGGAGAACCTCGACAACGCCACCATGGGATGTGCCACCGCCTTTGCCGTCGACGGCTCGGGCGACATCACCGAATCGGCGAAGCTCTGGCAGGTCAAGGAAGTGCTCGACGGGCGGGCGATGCCCGTCGCCCTCGGCGACCGTGTCTACTTCGCAGACAACACCGCCAAACTGCACATGTTTGACCGGGCCACCGGCAAGCCGGTCGCCCGGCCACAGCGGCTCCTGGGCACGATCGTGCGAGCCAGCCCGCTGGTGGCCGACGGCAAGCTCTTTGTCTGCACCACCAGTGGCTGGCATGTCCTTGAGCCGACCGACAACGGCCTGAAGTTTGTTGACCGCATGCGGCTCGACGAGGAAGACGAGGTGACCGCGTCGCCGATCGCCTGGGAAGGCCGCCTCTACCTGACAACCGGCTCACGGATCTACTGCCTGGGCGATTCCCCTCCGGCTCCCTCGTCCGAGCCCGGAGCCATCCGCGCTGTGGAGGTCGCTGAGGAGACACAGGGGCCTGCTGGGGAGCCCGCGTGGGTGCAGGTGGTGCCTGCGGAGATGCAGGTGGCGGCCGGCGAGTCGGTCACGCTTCGCGCCCGGCTCTACGATGCCAAGGGCCGCTTCGTGAAGGAGTCGCCCGCGACCTTCTCCTGCGAGGTGAATGGCAAGCCAGCCCCTGGTGCGGTCAGCAGCGATGGCGTCTACACGTCACCGGCCGATATGCACGCTGGAGCCGTGGTCACTGCAACGGTTGGCGACCTCACCGGCACAGCCCGCGTTCGTTCGATGCCGCCGCTCCCCTGGTCGTTCGACTTCGAGGGCATTCCCCTCACAACCGACCCCAAGAGCGGCCTGGCCAAGGGCGAGCCGCCCCTGCCCTGGCTCGGCATGCGGTACCGGCACATTGTGCGGGAAGTCGATGGCTCCAAGTGCCTCGTCAAGATCACCACCATCCCCAAGGGCACCCGCAGCCAGGGCTGGATCGGACCGATCGAGCTCGCCGACTACGCGATGGTCGCCGACTTCCGCGCTGAGGAGTTTGGGGGAACGCCCGCGAAGGCCGCCTCGAGCGATGACGATGCCGATGAGTCGCTGCCGCAGCCGACAGCGGCGGTGGGCACCACGGCCAACCTGGCGCTTGCTCGTCTGCCCGACATGGGCCTGATCGCCCAACGCTACACCCTCGACCTGATGGGCGCGAGCCAGCAGCTGCAGCTGCGGACCTGGCCTCCGCAGGTGGCCACCCACTTCTCCGTGACGATTCCGTTTCCGTGGGAAGCGGGCCGCTGGTATCGCATGCGGTTTGAGGCCACCCATGAGGGCCCGGACGCCGTGCTGCGGGGGAAGGTCTGGCCTCGCGACGAGGCTGAACCAGACGAGTGGACAATCTCGGGAACGCATAAGGCTGGCAACCTGCAGGGAAGCCCAGGCTTCTTTGGCAACGCCAAGGAATCCGAGATCGCCATCGACAACGTGCGTGTGG
>CALCGM010000258.1 GCA_937900985.1 uncultured Planctomycetaceae bacterium
GCCAGCGGCACCGGCAGGATCGGCGGCGTGTCTTTGACGTTGCCGTCCATCGCGTTTTGGGTGGTGTTATTGAAGAAGGCTGAGAGCTCGTAAAACTCCTTCTTGGAGAGCGGGTCGAACTTGTGATCGTGGCAGACCGCGCAGCCGGTCGTCAGGCCCAGCCAGACCGCCGAGGTGGTCTCCGTGCGATCCCGGGCGTAGAGCACGTAGTATTCCTCGGGGATCGTGCCCCCTTCGTTGGTCGTGACGTTGCAGCGGTTGAAGCCGCTGGCGATGCGGTCGTCGAGAACCTCGGCCGCTGTCGCCTCCGGGCCATGCTCGACCAGATCGCCCGCCAGCTGCAGCACGGTGAACTCGTCGAAAGGCATGTTGCGGTTGAAGGCGTTGACCACCCACTGCCGGTAGGTCCACATCTCCCGCTCGTTGTCGAAGTGGATGCCGTGGGTGTCGGCGTAGCGGGCATAGTCGAGCCAGTGCCGGGCCCGCTGTTCGCCCCATTCGAGCCTGGCCAGCAGCCGGTCGACGAGCCGTTCGTAGGCATCGGCCGAGGGGTCGGCGACAAAGGCCTCCACGACGGCAGGCTCAGGCAGCAGGCCGGTGAGGTCGAGGGCCACGCGGCGGGCGAGGGTGCGGCGGTCGGCCTCCCCAGCGGGGGCCAGCCCAGCGGCTTCCAGGCGGGCGAGCACAAAGCGGTCGATCGGGTTGCGAATCCACGACTCATCGGTCACGGCCGGCAGCTCGGGCCGCTGCGGCGGAATAAATGACCAGTGCGGCTCATACTCGGCGCCTTCGTCGATCCAGTCGACCAGCAGCTGCTTCTGCTTTTTGGTGAGCTGCTTCTTGGTCTCCGGCGGCGGCATGACGAGCTCGGGATCGTCGGAGTAGATCCGGTCGAGCAGCATCGTCGAATCGGAGTCGCCCGGGATGATCGCCCCGTAGTCGATCGCATCCTCGCGGCGGTCGAGCCGCAGCCCCGCCTCCCGGCTGCCGCTGTCAGCCCCGTGGCAGGCAAAGCAGTTTTCCACGAGGATCGGCCGGATCGACTCGTTGAAGCCGATTTCCGCATGGGCAGCTGGCCCGCCTGTGGCGACCACGAGGGCCAGGGAAACGGCGACAGACGCTCGAGAGAAAGCCGCAGCGAGGTGCCTGTTCATGCTCTGTCTCTCTCCAGGGAAGTTCAC
The DNA here is from genome assembly GCA_937900985.1 of uncultured Planctomycetaceae bacterium. Taxonomy (GTDB): domain Bacteria; phylum Planctomycetota; class Planctomycetia; order Pirellulales; family UBA1268; genus M30B53. The sequence goes on from CALCGM010000258.1 coordinate 1,182, forward strand.
CCTTCTATTCTAGAGGATCGCCTCCCGCAGTGCAGTCGGCGGCGTGCGTTTCCCCAAGGGCCGTTTGCAGTGATTGCGAACGGTTTGTGGGGTGGCCGGATCAGTCCGCGTCGCCACGAATCGCCACGAACCAAAATCAAAAAAACATTCGAGCCAGCCCGCATCGCGCGGCTATAACGTGAGTATGAATACTACAGCCACTCCCCTTGCCCGTCGTTCCATCGAAGAGTTTCCTGCGTTTGATCTCACGCGTCTGCTGAAGACGGTGTTTGATCCGCAGCCCGGCCAGAAGGTTGCGATCCTGATCGACCTTGCCGACACCTCGGCGATGAAGGATTTTGCCTTTCTCA
>CALCGM010000259.1 GCA_937900985.1 uncultured Planctomycetaceae bacterium
GGCGTCCGGCAGGGGTGAGCGTGCGGCTCGCTGAGGCGCTCGGCGGGCATCTCGGCCGCGAGGTCGTGATCGAAAACATCACCTTCGATGGGCTGATCCCGGCGCTCAAAACCCGCAAGATCGACTGCATCATCTCCTCGATGACGGCAACACCGGAGCGGGCCCGCTCAATCGCCTTTTCCAAGCCGTATCTGAAGACAGGCCTCGCGATCCTCGCCGCTGCCGATGCGGGGGTGGCATCGATCGACGATCTCGATACGCCTGGCCGGACGATCGCCGTCAAGAAAGGCACCACGGCCCATCAGTTTGCGGCTCGCGAGATCCGTCGAGGGCGTGTGCTGGTGCTTGATCGAGAAACGGCTGCCGTGATGGAGGTGGTGCAGCGGAAGGCAGACGCCTTCCTCTACGACCCGCTCTCGATCTACCAACACCACCGGCGGCATCCCGACACGACTCGGGCCCTGCTCAAGCCCTTTCGTGAAGAGACCTGGGCGGTGGGGCTGCGGCGGGGTGACGACGAGCTGCTCCGCGAGATCAATGATTTCCTCGATGCCTTCCGCAGTGACGGTGGCTTTGCCAGGCTCGCGGAGGAGTTTTTTGCCGAGGAAAAAGCCTACTTTGAGGCTCGCGGGATTCCGTTTCTCTTCTGATTCCCCCTACGCGATGCCGAGGGCTGTCGAGTGACGCGTGTGATGCAGGCCAGACGGATCGCAGTTCACGCTGCCGTGGTCGCGGCGTATGCGGGCCTGATCTGGCTGGCCGCAGCGAGGGTCGACTATGCCTGGAACTGGGAGGGCGTCTGGGAGTATCGCGAGATGTTTCTCAAGGGCTGGCTCGCCACCGTGGTGATCAGCCTGGCGGCCTTGGTGGGGAGCGGCCTGATCGGTGTGCTGGGAGCGGTCTGCCTGCAGTCGCGGAGCCTCGTGCTCGAGGCGGTGGTGCGGGTGTATGTGGAGCTGATTCGGGGCACGCCGCTGCTGGTGCAGCTGCTGATCGGCTTCTATCTCGTGGCCACCGCGATCGGCCTGGAAAACCGCTACGTGGCCGGAGCCCTGATCCTCTCGCTGTTCTCCGGGGCGTACATGGTGGAGATTTTCCGCGGTGGGCTTGCTGCGATTCCTCGCGGCCAGCACGACGCGGCCGCTGCGATCGGTCTCTCGCCGTGGCAGTCGTTCTGGCTGGTGGTGCTGCCGCAGGCAGCCCGCATCGTGCTGCCGCCGGTGGCAGGCCAGCTCGCCTCGCTGATCAAAGACTCGTCGTTGCTTTCGGTGATCGCGATCTCGGAGTTCACGCTCGCTGCGCAGGAGGTCAACTCGTTCACCTATTCGTCGCTGGAGAGCTATCTGCCACTCGCGGCCGGGTATTTGATGCTCACGCTGCCGCTGTCGTGGATCGCCGGCCTGCTGGAGCGGAGGTTTCACTTCGAGGCATGACCACACGCACCGACACCACTGCCGAGGCTTCTCGCGACGAGCACGATCCGTGCGGCGCGAAAGGAGCTCGCCGATGAAACTCGTGCTCGACGGGGTGCGGCAGCGGTTTCCGGCGGCCGGCAGGGGCGGTGGCAGCGTGGAGGTGCTGCGAGGCTGTTCGCTGGCGACGGGCGACATCCGCACGCTCGTGCTCGTCGGGCCCTCAGGCGGTGGCAAGTCGACGCTGCTGAGGATTCTTGCTGGGCTTGATGTGCCCTGCGGCGGAGCGATCTCGTTTGATGGCGCTGCCCTGCCCCGTGATGCCCGCGGCCGGCTGGCCTGGCGGCGGCGGGTGGGCACCGTTTTTCAGGCCTACAACCTCTTCCCGCACCTGACAGCGCTCGACAACCTGCTGCTGCCGCTGGTGCATGTGCACAGGCTCTCCCGCCGCGAAGCTCGCGAGCGGGTCCGCGAGCCGCTGGCCCGATTCGGCCTTGCCGACCATGCCCACAAGCGGCCGGGGCAGCTCTCCGGCGGGCAGAAGCAGCGGATCGCCATCCTGCGGGCCCTGGTGGTCGAGCCGTCTATCCTGTTTCTGGATGAGCCGACGTCGGCGCTCGACCCGGAAATGACCGCAGAGGTGCTCGAGATGATTCGGGAGCTTCGCGATCAGGGCCGGCAGCTGGTGCTCGTGACCCATCAGATGCGGTTTGCCAGAAAGGTTGCCGACGAAATTGCGTTTGTCGCCGATGGCGTGATCGAGGCCCATGGGCCAGCCGACGCCTTTTTTGACCAGCCGGCGACCCCGCGGCTGGCCCGCTTTCTTGAGACCGTGCTGGCCTGATGGTGAGGCCGCCGGGCGTTTCCCCCGCGAGAATCTTCATGAGTGAATCACCCACCATCGCGTCGCCGCTCTCCGAAAGGCTTGCCCGTTCTCCGCTTGCCGGCAGCCTCGTGGCGGATGCTGTGAGCATGCCGGTGCACTGGTATTACGACCGCGAGGCGCTGCGGCGGGACTACGGCACGATCAACGGCTACGCTGCGCCCAAATCGCCCCATCCCGACAGCATCCTCTGGCGAAGCCACTACGAGGCCGCCAACCCGTCTGGCGATATCCTCCGCGAGCAGGCACAGTTTTGGGGTCAGCGGGGTGTGCACTATCACCAGAACCTCGCGGCAGGCGACAGCACCCTCAATGCCCGGCTGGCCGTGTCGCTGGCGGCTCTGATCCTCGAAGAACGGGGCTACAACGCAGACCGCTGGCTCGAGCGCTACATCCACTTCATGCTCGAGCCCGGCCGCAACGCCGACACGTATGTGGAGGAATACCACCGCATTTTCTTCACCAACTACGCCCAGAGCGTGAAGCCGAGAAAGTGCGGCGGCCGCGACATCCACATCGGTGGCCTCACGCCCGTGCCCGCGATCGTGGAGGCCATGGGCCTGCTGGGAGCGAGCCTGGTGGAGATCCGCACGGTGGTGCAGGAGCATGTCTCGCTCACGCATCGCGACGATGGCGTGCTGCGGGCAGCCGATGCCCTCACCCGGATGCTCGTGCGGATGGCGGCAGGAGAAGAGCTGCGGGCCGTGATGCTCGACGAGGCTGCCGACTGGATCAGCCGTGCCAAGACCGCCGACTGGGATCGCTACCCCGACGATGTTGTCGTCGGCCGTGTGCTGAGCCCTGCCTGCTACATTCCCGATGCGTTCCCTGCCGCGCTCTTCCTGGCCTGGCGGCACGCCGCCGACTTCCGAGCGGGCGTCTGCAGCAACGCGCAGGTGGGCGGCGACAACTGCCACCGCGGTGCCGTGGTGGGATCGCTCTTGGCACCCGCAGCCGGCATCCCGGAGGATCTGCTCACGGGGCTGGCTGTTGCTCCCCGGCTTGCCGAACTCCACGCGAATGCCCCGGCGGTCGGCACGCGTTGACGCCAGCTCTGAGTTCTTTCCGCCCCAGCGAGGTTTTCATGTCGTCGTCGCCCCACGCAGCCAGCGAAGCCATCACTCCCGGATCCCGCATCTACGAGAGCGACGCTTCGGTCGCTCAGTATCTGGAGTTTCATTTCGGACCAGCGGTGTTTGGCGTGCCCAACTTTCCGCAGGCCTGCATCGACGCAGCTGTGCGGCACCAGGAGGGACGCAGCTGGAGGCGAGGCCTCGACGCGGGCTGCGCGGTGGGGCGGGCGAGTTTTGAGCTGGCGAAGCACTGCGAGCATGTCGACGCCTTCGACTTCTCGGCGGCGTTTGTCGCGGCCTGCGAGCGGCTGCAGGCTGCCGGCGAGATCGACTACGGCATTCCCACCGAGGGCGAGCTGCGTGAACCCCGCGTGGCATCGCTGGCACCGCACGGCCTCGCGGAGACCGCCGGCCGCGTGCAGTTTTCTGTGGGAGACGCCTGCCGGATCGCCCCGCAGCTCACCGCCTATGACGTCGTGTTTGCAGGCAACCTGATCGACCGGCTCTACGAACCGGTCGCGTTTCTCGACGGGATCGTCGCTCGGCTGCAGCCTGGCGGGCTGCTGGTGATCACGTCGCCCTACACCTGGCTGGAAGACTACACCCCGCGGGAGCGGTGGCTTGGGGGCCGCACCGAGGGCCGGGCCGGGGAAGGCGAGCCGCTGACGACGCTCGAGGGCATGCGGCGAGCCCTCGCGGGCCGCTGTGAGCTGATCGACTGCGAAGACATCCCATTTGTGATTCGAGAGACGGCCCGCAAGCATCAGCACACGATCGCTGAGGCGTCGTTCTGGAGAAAGCCGTGAGGCTGAGGAGATCGATCGATGATGCGTTTCCCCGTTGCGTCCTCTTGGCGACTGAGCATGCGTGCGGCGAGACAGCCTGGCGTGCGGGCCCTGCTCGCTGCGGCGGCGCTGATCGCGATGTGCGGCCGTGGCTTCGGCGGTGACTGGCCGCAGCTGCTCGGCCCCAGCCGCAACGGGCAGGCGGCCCCGGATGAGCGGCTGGCCGACCGCTGGCCGGCGACGGGGCCTGGGGTGGTGTGGCGACGGTCGGTGGGGAGTGGCTACGCCGGTGTGGCGGTGGCCGCGGGAAAGCTGCTGCTCTTCCACAGAGTGCCAGCTGCCGAGGCGGAGGCGGCAACCGACATGGAGATGGTGGAAGCGATCGATGCCGCCACCGGCAAGACCCTCTGGCGGGATGGACACCCCACCAGGTTTCGGCCGCAGGTTGGCGGAGGCGATGGGCCGCTGTGCGTGCCGGTGATCCACGACGGACGGGTGATCAGCTACGGAGCGGAGGGCATGCTCTCCTGTCATCGCCTCGACGACGGCAGCCTGCTCTGGCAGCACGACACGCACCGCGAGTATGACGCCCGCGAGGGCTACTTCGGGGCCGGCAGTGCGCCGGTAGTGGTCGGCCATGGTGAGCAGACGACGGTGATCGTCAACGTGGGCGGCAGCCGCCAAGGAGCCGGCATCGTCGCCTTCTCGCTCGACGATGGGGAGCCCCGCTGGA
>CALCGM010000260.1 GCA_937900985.1 uncultured Planctomycetaceae bacterium
GGGCGTTAGCGACTCATGCTCGCGATCGGACATAGGGAAAACAATTCGTGAAATGCCCGGCAAGATCGGGTGAAAGCAGGTGGCCGACAGCGACTCCCGGTGTCGGGGCTTCATCGTACTCACCTCGGTGGCTTTCCGTCCAAGAGCATCGGCGTTGCCGGCGTGTTGCTTGCTGGCTGGCTGCGAGTCGGCCACAGTGTCGGGCATGGCATGGGTGCTCTACACGCGTCGCGGCTGCGGACTTTGCGAAGAGGCGGAAGACCTCTTGGCTGGCGTGCCGAATGTGGCGTGCGTCGATGTCGATGGCTGCCCCGACCTGGTTCGGCAGTATGGGCTGCGGGTGCCGGTGCTCTGCGACGGCGAGCGGGTGCTTCTGGAGGGGCGGTTTTCCGAACAGGCAGTCGCCGCGCTCCTGCTCCGCTGAAGCCCTGCTGTGCCGCTGCCCAAAGGCCCTGCGTGGCGAGAGCGGCGGCAGAATTGTCACACTGTCTGCTAGGCTGTGCGGCCTGGCTGACAGGCCTGCCCGATCATTGGAAGGAATCACCGCATGACCTCGATCCCCAACCGCTACAGTTCCCGCATCACGCAGCCCCGCAGCCAGGGAGCGTCGCAGGCGATGCTCTTAGGGACAGGCCTTTCCCGTGACGACCTGGGGAAGGCACAGGTCGGCATTGCGAGCATGTGGTACGAGGGCAACACCTGCAACATGCACCTCAACACGCTGGCCGCCAAGGTCCGCGAAGGTGTCGTGGCCGCGGGAATGGTGGGGATGCGGTTCAACACGATCGGTGTCTCCGACGGCATCTCGATGGGCACCGAGGGGATGAGCTACTCCTTGCCCTCGCGTGACCTGATTGCCGATTCGATTGAAACGGTGATGCAGGCGCAGTGGTACGACGGGCTGGTGGCGATTCCCGGCTGTGACAAGAACATGCCGGGCTGCCTGATCGCGATGGGCCGACTCAACCGCCCTGCCCTCATGGTCTACGGCGGCACGATCCGTCCTGGCCATCTCGCCGACGGCACCACGCTCGACATCGTCAGTGCCTTTCAGTGCTACGGCGAGTATGTGGCCGGCAGGATCGACGACACGCGGCGGAGCGAGATCGTCAGCCATTCCTGCCCGGGAGCCGGTGCCTGCGGCGGCATGTACACCGCCAACACGATGGCCTCGGCGATCGAGGCGATGGGCATGGCCCTGCCCAACTCGGCATCGATTCCCGCCGAGCATCCCGACAAGCAGGCGGAGTGTCAGCGTGCTGGTGAGGCGATCAAGCTGCTGCTGGAGAAAGACCTCAAGCCACGCGACATCATGACCCGCGAGGCCTTCGAAAACGCCATGGTGGTGGTGATGGCTGTGGGGGGGTCGACCAACGCGGTGCTGCACCTGATAGCGATGGCTCGCAGCGTGGGCGTGTCGCTCACCCCGGCAGACTTTCAGAAGGTTTCCAAGCGGGTTCCGTATCTGGCCGACCTCAAGCCATCAGGAAAGTTCGTGCAGGAGGATCTGCACTCGATCGGCGGCACGAGCGGGCTGATGAAGGTGCTGCTCGATGCCGGCCTGCTCAATGGCGACTGCATGACGGTGACCGGCCAGACGCTTGCGGAGAACCTGGCCTCCAGCAAGGGCTTGGCCGAGGGGCAGAAGATCGTGCGGCCGCTCAGCGACCCGATCAAGCAGACCGGCCACATCACCATCCTGCATGGCAACCTGGCCCCCGGCAGCGCGGTGGCCAAGATCACCGGCAAGGAAGGCTCCAAGTTTCGCGGGCCTGCCCGGGTGTTCGACAGCGAGGAGGCGATGCTGACGGCCCTCGAGCAGGGGGCGATCCACCGCGGTGACGTGGTGATCATCCGCTACGAAGGCCCCAAGGGAGGCCCAGGCATGCCGGAGATGCTCACCCCCACGTCGGCCCTCGTCGGGGCTGGCCTCGGAGCCGACGTGGCCCTGATCACCGACGGCCGCTTCTCGGGCGGTTCGCACGGCTTCATCGTTGGCCATGTCGTGCCGGAGGCCCAGGAGGGCGGTCCGATCGCGCTCGTGCAGGATGGCGACACCGTGGTGATCGACGCGGAGGCCGACACGATCGACATGGAGGTGGCCGACGACGAGATCGCCCGCCGTCGGGAAGCCTGGACCGCCCCGCCTCCGCGGGCCGCTCGCGGCATCCTCGCCAAATACGTGCACTGCGTCGCCCCGGCCTCCGAAGGCTGCGTGACCGACGAGTTTGGCGGCTGAAAAACTCCGCAGGGCAGCCGATGGTCGGCGTTTTTCCCCTTGAGTCCTCCGGGGGAAATCGCGACCATCCGGCCGCCTTTTGTGCGAGTTTTCTATGTGGCTGGTGCTGTGTTTTCTTGTTGTGCTGCTGTTGCCTGGGTCGCAGGCCGCTGCGCAGTTTCCCCCCTCCGCGTCGCTCGATCCGCTCAGGCCCTTGCCGCCGGGAACGGTGATTGCGTCTGAGGGGCCGACGCTGCCCGGTGGGCCGACCGCGCCGCCAAACACCGTGACGATCCCACCGATCGACTCTGAGGTGATCTGGAATCGGCTCGTCGATGTCGTCGACGACTACTTCAAGGTTTCCCGAGAGCAGCGGGTCGTGTTTGCCGCGGGCGTGCCGACCGAAGGCCTGATTGAGACGTATCCGCAGACCGGCGCCACGCTGCTTGAGCCCTGGCGGGGGGATTCGGTCGGTTTTCAGGAGCGGCTTGAGTGCACGCTGCAGTCGATCCGGCGACGGGGCCTAATCCGCATGCAGCCCGATCCTGCCGGCTGGCGGATCGAGGCGGTGGTCACCAAAGAACTGGAAAACCTGCCCAGGCCAATGCGGGCCACGACGGGTGGGGCGAGTTTCCGCAACGACGATTCGCTCTACCGCTACGGCACGCCCTTGCCCACGCTTGGGCAGCAGGTGGGGGATCAGCCGAGGCCAGTGGCCAGCCCGACTCGCAGCGCGGGCTGGATTCCGTTGGGTCGGGATCCGCTGCTCGAAAAACGCATGCTCGACAAGCTGCTTGCCAAGCTTGGAGTGGCTCCCCTGCCGCAGGCCCAGCCCTACTACCAGCCACCGGAGGCTGCGGCCGCGGGACCGGTGGCGGTGCCCTCGCCGATCCAGCCGATTCCCCCCGAGCAGCTGCCCCCCGGGGCCGTGATTGTGCCTGGCCCCCCGGTGCCGATCGAATCGCTACCGGCCCCACGCTGACGGCCGGCAGCCTCACTCAGCCCCGAGGCGGTGCCGGAGTCGATTGAAATCTCTCGTGTAGCGAGAGTGTGACGTGTGCAGGTGCTCCCCCTGGGAGATCACGCGGAGCTCATCGTTGCGAGCGACGCCGCAGGCTTCGAGTCGTTCGGCAAAGGGAGCACGCGACGGGGCGTAGACCACGAGCAGTTTGTGTTCGTCGAGCTGCACCTCCATCGGCAGGTGCGGGTGCATGATGGCAATTCCGGTGCAGCCGTCGTTGGTCAGCAGGTCTTCAAAGTCCCACAGCAGGCTCTCAAGCACGAGCCGCTCAATCGACTCCCGGACATATTCCGGCCGGTCGTGACCGCGTTTCTCGTGGCTCGATTCCAGCACCACCTCGCAGCTATCGCCCAGGGGAGCGAGCAGCTCGATGAAGGTTTCGAAGAGCCTCTCCCGCGACACCGCCGCGATGATCGCCGGCAGGCGTGCCCGGGTGTGGGGATCGGCGTAGGTGTCAAAACGGTAGCCCTCGCGGGGGACGACCCCTGCGTGCCAGCCGGGGCGGACCGCCTCGGTGAGGGTGAATGGGCCGTAGTTTTTCCGCGCGAGATGAGCCTCAAAGGCGGCTCGGTCGGGGTGCGCGAAGGGGCTCTCGGCGTCGGGGGTGGCTCGGAGCGAGCCGGTCGAAAGGTCGTCGGTGGAAGACATGGATTTCTGCATCACGCGGACGGAGGCGAGGAGCGGCCACGACCCGCGTCGCGACACGCTCAAACCTAGGACACGGTGGCGGTCGGTGTCGGATTCTTCGTTGCCCGAGCCATCGGATTGCGAAAATCCCCACATTCGCCGCATAATCCCAGGTTTTCCACGCTGACGGAGCCGCCATGGACGGAAAAATCATCACCAACGGAATTACCTTCGACGACGTTTTGCTCGTGCCCCGTTTTTCGGAGGTCGTTCCCGCCGAGGCCGACGTGACCACGCGGTTCACGCGGGGCATCAGTCTCAACATCCCGATTGTCAGCTCTCCCATGGACACCGTCACCGAGAGCGCCATGGCGATTTCCCTCGCCCAGGAGGGCGGCCTCGGGGTGATTCACAAGAACCTCAGCGTCGATCTGCAGGCCAACGAGGTCGACAAGGTGAAGCGAAGTGCCAACGGCATCATTGCCGATCCGGTCACGCTGCCACCGACCGCCACGGTCGCCAGAGCCCGCGACGTGATGGATCAGTTCAACATTTCCGGCGTGCCCATCACCGGCGAGGGCCGGCAGCTCATCGGCATCATCACCAAACGCGATCTGCGGTTTCTGGAGAGTGGGGAAACGCCGGTTGCGGAAATCATGACGTCTTCGAACCTCGTGACGGCGACGGGCAATGTGTCGCTCGAGCAGG
>CALCGM010000261.1 GCA_937900985.1 uncultured Planctomycetaceae bacterium
GTCTCGCCGGCCCGCGGCCCGCCGCACCAGGGCCCGAGGGCCGCTGTAGATTCGCGTGCAAACCAAACACACCCAAACAGCAGCCCCATGTTCACGACGGCGAAAACGCCTCCTCGCTGTCGCTGATCAGGCAGGCCCCTTCAAGGCCGAGCCCCTGTGGGAGATCAAGGCCGGGCACTTCAAGAAGAGCAGCATGGTCAGCATCCGCCGCGGCACGGCGACCATGTCCTCGAGATCATGGCTGGCAATCGGGTTGTGTCGTCCGCGATCACCGAAGGCCGTCGGATAGAGCGGCTCCAGCGCCACGCCGCGGGTGTCACCCTCGACATCGGGCCAGACAGGAATCGGATCGAGGTCGGCATGAATGAGGTCCGAGAGCGGCAGCGCCGCATGGGCCGTCGGTACGCCTCGCGTCATGCTGCCGCGGACGTCTGGAAATGCATACCGCAGCCCGTGGAGTACGAACTCTCGGATCGCGTGGCGGACAGGCTGCCGGCTGCCGCGGAGCAGGCCGGCGGCAGTGGCCCGGGTCAGGAAACGGTGAGCCGCGGACAGACTGAGGGCGAGCGAGTCGGCGAGTTTCTGGATCGTGAGCCCGGGGTTCAGGGCCACGACGATGTCTTGGGGGTGGAGATGAGGTTGCATGACCTCAGCATGCTTTCCAGTGTCTGGAAAATGGAAAACGCGATTTTTACAACGGGATTTCTGAGAACTCCTCGAAACAAGCCGACAGATCGGTCGCGGTCAGAGTGCTATCGCTGGGTGCTCGTAGGGGATGTCGACAGCCCCTGCGGGCTCACAAAACACGTTCAGTGCCTGCGTGTTTGATAAGAGCCCCGCCGATGGTGCTACCGCATTTGTTGCCGGGCTGACGAGCCACTCATAAACCGTCGGTGAGAGCGGCCTGGGCGTCCGGAGGCGGCTCCCCGAAACGCCTCTCCCCCCGCTGCGATGGCGATGTTCTTGCCTCGGCGTAGACCGGAGACTTCAGCCACCCCCTTCCGCCTGCGGAATGCAGCAGTTGGCGATCCGTCGGAGAAGCTCAGCGCGGAGCAGATCGATCGGGCCAGCGACGATCCACGGAATCAGCCATCATCGTCTTCCTCCATGGTTATTTCCCCGCGAAAGGACATCTCAGCAAGCAAAGCAGAGGAGACATCACGCTGCGAAAGCCCCAGCCTCTTGGCCAGGTCCATCAGGCCCTGAACTTCGCTCGTTCCGTCTCCTTGCGTCGCGATCTGCAAGGCTTCCGTGAGTGCCGGCATTCCCCCTCTGTCGAGGAGAAGCTGGAGCAACGGGGGCATCCCCATCCGATCGCTGTGCTCAGCCTTGCGTCTGGAGAAGGTGCTCGGGCTGGATCGGCGGCGGCTTCCCGTAAAGGGCCGCTTCCTCAGCTCCTCCTCCAAGGCCCTATGAACCGTCTTGATGATCGCATTCAGGCGGCGGCCACGTTCGCTCGCGTCGTCGAGGTCTGTGGCCTTCTCAAGCATCTGGATTCGCTTTCTCGACCGCGCTGTCAGCAGCGACTCCGGCTTGACGCGAGCACGCCAGCTGAGAACTTCTGCTGCCGCCTGGGGAAAACGATCGGCAAGTTGCCCGATCGCCCGCGGCTCGCGGTTGGCTGAGATCACGCCGAAGAAATCGTGCACGGCTGCCCACTCAAACGCAGCCCAGAAGCGGTCATCGTCTGTCGGCAGCCCGCCACCCGTTGCTCCGAGTTTCCACTTCTCATTCAGTTTCAACCGCTTACAGAACCGCTTCCCAAAGCTCGAGGCGGGGTGGTCGTCAGACACCACGTTCAGGCCGCAGCGTTCGAGCGTTCGCAAGAAGCTTGCCGTTGCCACCAAGGGTTCGAGAGGCATGTCGACAGCGTCGGCATCGCTGGCACGGGAGAGCCTCTTCCGCGAACCCGCCTGCATGCCCAGCGGCGCTCCCGCGATCCGCAGGGCCTCGAATGTCATCGCATCCACCAGCAGCGGATGCGTGTTGCCTCCGGCCGAGGCCACCGCCTGCTCGAAGGCCGGTAGAGCGTCGGCCTGTTCATCGCGAAGCGGCACGGCTGCTTCCAGCATCTCACGCCAGTCTCGCGACACCACCGCTGGCCAGGACCGTTTGGCTGCCTGCCAAACCGGCTGAAGCTCGGCGGCTGGCGCTGCCGTCTTTGCCAGAAAGGCCAGCTGTGTGATCGCAAACCGCCAGGGAAGCAGACCCGCCCGCGGCTCGCTGCACCGCTGGTTGACAAGCAGTTGCACCAGAGGCTCGGCGGCGCGAAATGTCTCCTCGTCAATCATCTGCTCAATCAGATCCATGAGGCGGTCGTGGTCGTCCGGAAACCGCATCACGTAGGCGATGCTGGCCTGCCGCAACTCTTCCGCTGCCCGCTTCTGCCGACTTCCCGGCTCGTCCGCCCGCCCTTTGATCAGCTGCAGCCGCGCCCGGTGCGCCCGGCGGTTGTCGCCGCACCTTTCGACTGCTTCGCCGACCAGCTGTTCGGCCTGCTTTCGTAGCGAGCCCCCGAGTTCAGCGAGATACTCACACTCGTTGTCGGTCGCCAGATGCTCGGCCATGGTGACGAGCATTTCGCTCGCAATCGCCTTCCGCAACCCAGCAGGCAGGCAGGTCAGCTTCGGCAGTTCCTTATCGATGTATTTCCGACCAAGCCGAACCCCGTCTGCGGATGCTCCGAAAAACTGCTGGAGATAGACGAAGATCTCACGGTGGCACTCCGGGTCGTCCGGCGGGCCGCCTGTCCCGGAAGCCAACGACACAAACCGCTCCGGTTCTGGCTGCTGTGCGGCAAGCTGCCGACAGGCCCCCGCAAAGGCTGCCGTGAAGTCGGGATCGATGGCGTGAAACTGTTTGACAAACGCGATCGTTTTTTCGACCTGCGGTGCCGAGAATGTCGTCTTTGGGTCACGGTGCCGCACTGCAGCAATGGCTGTTGCCGCCTCCCACATCGAATGGCGGTGAAGCAGCGAGCGGGCCACCACTGGCGAGCTCCATGGTGCCTCAGCCGCTCCAGCTGGTTTTGTTGGGCGAGCGGCCGCGGACCCTCCATTCTCGCCCCAAGCCTCCGTGAGCACCCTGGCGATCCTTGCCGGCCGACGGCTGGCATCGAGCCGATCCCAGGCTTCTCGGGCCAGCTTCAGGTTGCCCTGCTGAAAGGGCCTCAGCCCCCGCACAAAGAGCCGCCACTGGGAAAACGGGCTCCGTCTGCCAATGCCGGCCAGCCGATCGACCGCGGCAAAGAGCCGCCCTTGAGCCGCCAACTCAAGGGCCTCGCTGACCAAGGTCGCTTCCTGCTGCAACTCCGCGGGCAGGGAGCGGCGGACGCCGCTGTCGAAAACCGCAACGTCCTCAGGCGGTTCTCCGCGAGCGGCAACCGGCCGAATCGTCAGCATGGCAGCGGCGTCGTTGGTGGGCTCCGCACTCGGTTCTTTCCGCCAGCCAAACCAGCTGGCCCGTCGCTCCGCCTGCTCGGCCCTGCGTTTCCTCCGCTTCGCTTCCTGGCGATTGCCCATCACGTCCGCAGCTCCTTTCGCTCGGCTGGGAGTGTACCGACTTCGCTGCTTTGCCAGGAAGCACCAGGATTGGGGTTGCGCCGCGGCCCTGCCCGCAATCGATATCCACCGCCTCTGACCGCTGCCCGACGCCAGGTCACGACAAAGCCGCGAAGCCGCCGGACTCGGAGAGACTCCGCGCACAAGCCCG
>CALCGM010000262.1 GCA_937900985.1 uncultured Planctomycetaceae bacterium
ACAACGGCGTGTTCTTGGCCGAGGGCCCGTGGCCGGCCAAGGCCTACTTCGATGCCCACCGTCGCGCTCGGCAGCGGGATGCGAGCATCTATCTCGACTACGGCCACTCACAGCCCGGTGTGTTTAGCCGTGGGCCGATCACGCAGAACTTCGAGTCGATCGGGGCCGATGCCCGGCCGCAGCAGCTTGAGCCACTCGACCCGGCCACCCGTGAACGGCCCTCCAACGGCACGCGGTTCGAGGAGGTGCCTGGTCCGATCGGCGAAGGCCCCACCCTGGCCGAGCCACCCGCTGGAGCCACGGACGATCCGCAGCTGCTGCCAACCCCCACGACTGCTCGTTCGGCGGCGGGGAGCTGAGCAGACGCAGCCGCTCGCCCGTCAGCGGGCCAGCGGAAGGCGGGACGCCTGCACGGCCTGCTCAAAACGATCCGGATCGAGGCGGCGAATCTCAGCCGCATGGCGTTGGGCTGCGGGGCGGGGGCAGGCGATGAGATAGCCGGCGACCGCACGCCGCACGAGCGGGTCGTCATCTCCGAGCTCGGTCCACAGGGCCGCCACCTCATCGACAGCATCCCACCAGCGGTAGCGGGCCAGGTCGACGGTTGCCTCCGCGGCGGTCACCGGGCTCCGCAGCAGCTCCGCCGTGGCCGCAGCAGTGCGGTCTCTGGGGATCTCCTCGCTGAGGCTCTCCCAGGCAAACCGCAGCACCGCAAGCATCTGCCGCTTCTCGACCGGCCGGGCGGAAGGCTCGAGCAGCCCGCGGGCACGCACCGCAGCAAGCCCCGCCTCGCCATCGGCCACGAGCAGCCCGGCAAGCACGCCATCGAAGCCCGCACGAAAGTCGTCGGCTGGCTGCTCGATCAGATCGACGAGCAGCTGCCGGCAGGCTTCCCGCTCGGCTGAATCGGCAGCGGCGACCAGCCCCAGGGCCAGGCCGTAGAAGCCTCGCCGCTGCTGATCGACGCCAGGATCGGCCGCCCAGGCCCGCAGCTTCGCCGCCGGCAGGGCGTCGGCCGCCTCGCGAACCGCCTCAAACGAGGCCTGGCCAAACTCGGCAAAGGCATCCGCAGCAACCACTGGATCGGGATGCTCAAGCCAGCGGGCAAACCACCGCAGCCGACTGGCTGCAGGCTCATCAACTCCAGGTGCCGCTGCCAGGTAGCCAAGCCGTGTCTCGTCCGCCTGCAAGGCGGTGGCGGCGCGGCGGTCGTCGCCAGCGTCACGGCGGCTGAGAAACACCGCAGCTGTTCCCTGCACGGGAGCGGTCACACGGGCAGCCAGCGGCGTCTCAGGCAGCGGCAGCGTGCCGGTGAGCCACTGCCGCAGCACAAACGGCTGCGTCATCAGGCCGTCCGCCTGCAGCCGGGCCTGTCCGTCAGCCTCCCCAACCGCAACGGCCGCAGCGGCATCACGCCGCGAGGCAAGCGGCTGACCGACCGCACCGCAAAACGGGCAGGCCTCCGCACACGCTGCAGCCCCGCATGCTGCGAGCGTCCACAGCAGGGCCGCCGCCAGCCGGCTCACTCCACCGCCTCACCCTCAAGTGAGTAGATCGCCAGGTGACGGCCGTCGGGCCCGACCAGCTCCTCGACATGAAAGATGCCACTGACCGCCACCGGCCGAACGGAAAAGTTGGTGCTGCGGCCAGGCATCATCCGCACCACGATGCAGTCGTAGAGCGCGGCTCCCGGGCCGAAGCAGCACTCCATGTTGTCTCGCACGAGCACAAACTGGGTGATGCCCTCCTGCTGAAAGCTCGGCAGGATGTAGCCGCGGATGCGGATTCGCGTGCCCTCAAGCGCGGTGATTGCCTGCGGGAGCAGCGCCGTGGTGAAGGGGTCTCCCTTCTCCATGTCAAACTTCACGTCGTCAAAGGAGAGGTCCTGAAGCCGGCCGGGCTTGGCCAGCGGTGCGGCTGCCGGCTCAGCCACAGGCAGGCCCGCGGTCGCCGCGTCTCGCGAGCTGCTGCCTGCCGACTCAGCGGCTGGCAACGCACTGGCAGCATCGTCTGTGTCGGGCGCAGGCCCACAGCCAGCCGCGATCAGGGCCGTGAGCATCGCCGCGTGCAGCCACGGCAGACCGCTGCCGTTCCGTGAGAAACGCTTACCGGACAAAGGCATCCTCAAGGTGGTAGAGCACACCGCCATCGATCTCCGGCGACCCCGCAGGCCGAATGGCGAAATGGCCGGCGATCTTCACGAGCCTGGGTGTGAAATCGATCCCATCGGTATCGCTGAGCGTGACCAGCACCCGGTCGGTGATCTTCGGGTTGCCACCGAAGCAGCAGTCTCCCTGATCACGGACGAGCAGAAACTGCACAATCCCCTCCTGCTCGCT
>CALCGM010000263.1 GCA_937900985.1 uncultured Planctomycetaceae bacterium
CCAGTCCTTGGCGGAAACGGCTCGAGCGAGGTTCGCGTGTGGGCGATGGGGCTGATCCGTCGCGGACGCTTCCCCCGCATCGGTGAGATCGTGGAGGAGTTTGCCGACCACGCCACCAAGAGCCCCGGCACCTATGAGGAGTTTGAGGATGCCAAGAAGGAAGCCCTCGTGCGGGCCGAGCCGAACATTGATCTCTTCCTCAACACCCATGCCTACGCGGTGGATCGCGCGGAGAACCGGATCGAGAGCGTGACCTGCCTCGACACCCGCACCAGCCGCCGGCTGATGTTCACCGGACGCTTCTTCTGCGATGCCACAGGCCACGCCACGATCGGCGAGCTTGCCGGCGCCGAGACCGTGATGGAAGAAAAAGGCCGCATGGGGATGAGCAACATGTGGGCCTGGGCCACCCGCGAGGAGCCGCAGGCGTTTCCAGAAACGCCCTGGGCGTTGCCGCTGGGGATGGACGACTTCCCCTACCCCCGCGACTTCCACGGGCAGTGGTTCTGGGAGAGCGGCTTCGACAAAGACCCGCTGGCCGACGCCGAGGGCATCCGCGACTGGAACCTGCGGGCGGTCTACGGCGCGTTCAACGCGATGAAGAATGGCGATGGAGCAGCCGAGCATGAAAACGCACTGCTCACCTGGGTGGCCTTCATCGGCGGCCCCCGCGAGAGCCGGCGGATTCTTGGCGACGTCGTGCTCACGCAGAGCGACATCGTCGGCAAGCGGGAGTTTCCCGATGGCTGCGTGCCGTCGACCTGGTCAATCGACCTGCACTACCCCAAGGAGGAATACGCCGACAAGTTTCCCGACAACCCGTTCATCTCAATCGCGGTTCACGACCGGCGAATCGATCGCAGCTACGGCTACCCGGTGCCCTACCGCTGCTTCTATTCCAAGGATGTCGACAACCTCTTCATGGCCGGCCGCTGCGTGTCGGTCACACACGAGGCCCTCGGCACGGTGCGGGTGATGAAAACCTGCGGCATGATGGGCGAGGTGGTGGGCAAGGCGGCGAGCCTGGCTGTGGTGCATACGACCACGCCCCGTGGCGTCTACGAAAACCACTGGAGCGAGATGGAAGAGCTCCTCGCCCTGCCCGGCAAGGCCCGCCGGGCCACGCTCGCCGACGACATCGAGATTCCCGACGACGCCCTTCCCCTGGCCGGCCCCTACGGCCCGCCGACCGGCGTTGACCCCGTCACGCTTGCCGAGGCGATGGAGGCCGTGGTGGTCGATGACCGCCAGGCGGTTCTCGAAGGCAGCTGGACTGAGGGCGATGGCCTCAAGGGCTACGTGGCCTACGGCTACCGCTACGCACCAGCTGACAGCGGCGCCACCGCCCGGTTCGAGCTCACGGCGCCGGCGGATGGCGACTACGAGGTGCTGCTCGCCTGGCAGCCGCATGAGAACCGGGGCACAGCCGTTCCCGTGCTGCTGGAAACGCCATCCGGACGCACCACCACCAGCCTCGACATGACCAAGCGGGCGAGCCTCGATGGGAGCTACGGCTCCGTCGGCCGGCTGCGGCTGGCCGCCGACGATCCGTGCGTGGTGGTGCTGGGAACGGAGCATGCCGGTGGCTTCGTCCACGCCGACGCCGTGCTGCTGGTGCCAGTGAGCCGCTAGCAGACTGTGAAACAGGTCTGCCGCCGCGGGATGCGGCGACCGCCGACCCCCAAAAACCTTGGCTTTTCGGGGCGTCGCTGGAGCGGGAAAAGGCCATGGATGGCTTCTTCCACGGACAGGTAGACTCGCCGGGCATGACACCGTCGCGGGCAGATCGAGGTCGAACGTTCCTGGGGCACGCGGTGCGGCTTGCCCTTGTGGCCGCGGTGGGCTGGCTCGTGCACGCAACGCATCCGCAGCGGCAGGCGGAGCTGGCCACCCGCGACCTGGCGACCGTGCCGCTGGCGATGATTCAGCGGCATCTGCCCGAGGCGGCCGGGATCGGCGGCGGAGCCCGGCAGGTGGCCGGCGGCCGCGAGCTGCTCGATGGCGAGGGGGCCGCCGTTGGTGTCGTGCTTCGCACAAGCCCTCAGGGTGATGCGGCGATCGGCTTCTCGGGGCCGACCGATCTGCTGGTGGTCTGTGATGCCGGGCTCACGATTCGGGGCATGTCGGTGCTCTCCAGCGGCGACACCCGGGATCACGTGCGGGCCATCACGAATGATGCCCGGTTCTGGGACGCGTTTGTCGGCATGCCGCTTGAGCAGCTTGCCGAGCCGCAGCGGCGGCGTTCCGTCGCAGGTTCCACCCTGACGAGCCGAGCGATCGCCGCAGCCCTCGCCCTCCGCGTCGGTGGCACGGCCCCCGCCAGCCGGTTCGACGCGGCTCCCACGCTCGCCGATCTCGCGCGACTCTTTCCCGAGGCTGACGAGATCGAGGCAGATCCCGGCGATGCGTCGGTGATCCGTGTTCGGGATGCGACCGGGCTCCCGCTCGGCTGGGCCCTCCGCACGAGCCCCGCGGCCGATGGCGTGATCGGCTACCAGGGGCCGACCGATGCGATCGTGGGCTTCGACACGGAGAACCGGGTTGCCGGCGTGCTTGTGCTCGCGTCGTTCGACAACGACCCATACGTCGGCTACGTCCGCGACGACCGTCGCTTTGACGACATCTACGCCGGCATGACCATCGAACAGCTCGGCGGCGTCGATCCTGAGGCAACGGGGATCGAGGGCGTCAGCGGCGCGACGATGACCAGCCAGGCGGTCGCCGAGGGCATCGTGCGGGCAGCCCACGCCCACAGTGAGCGACAGGTGCAGGCCGTGCCCACCTCGCTGGCCGACGCACTGGGCTCGTGGCTTCGCCGGATCGAAGGCCCGCAGTGGGGAGCGATCGTGGTGATGCTCCTCGGCGTGCTCACCGCCTTCACCCGGGCTCGCGGCATGTGGTGGGGTCGGCTGGCGATGCCCGTGGTGGTGTTTGCGTATCTCGGCCTTGGCGCTGGGGCCCTGCTGTCGCTGGGGCAGTTTGCCGGATGGGTGGCCTCGGGCGTGCCGCCGGCAGCGGGTGTGCTCACGGTGCTCACGGCGATTGCCGTCGCCCTGCCCGTGACCACCAAACGCAACGTCTACTGTTCGCATCTCTGCGCGCACGGCGCGGCGCAGCAGCTGATCAAGCTGGCTGTCAAACCGAAGCGTTCGCTGCCTGCACGGCTGCGGCCCTGGCTGGCCCGTCTGCCCTTTGCGCTGCTCGCCTTCGCGGTGCTTGCCGTCGTCCTGCCGCTCCCGGTGAGCCTGGTCGACCTTGAGCCCTTCGACGGCTACCTGCCACAGATTGCCGGCGTGGCGGCGCTGGCGATCTTTGTCGCCAGCCTCGTCGCCAGCCTGTTTGTGCCGATGGCCTACTGTCGTTACGGCTGCCCGACCGGGGCCCTGCTCGATCACCTGCGGTTCAACCGAGGCAGTGGCCGCCTGAGCTGGCGAGACGGTGTGCTGCTGGGCTGCCTCGTGATTGCGGCGCTTCGCTACGGGAGCCTGCTATGAGCCGCCTGGCATGGACAAGCGGCCTGCCGGCCCGCTGCGAGATGGCCGCCCGCGGTGCGATCGTGGCCGCCGCGGCCGTCTTTGCGAGCGCTGGCGTCGCCGGTGAGCCGGTCGTGCTCGCGGGCCCGGCGATGGGCACGACCTATCGCGTCACCCTCGCCGCTGCCGTGCCCGGCCGCAGCCGCGGTGACGTGCACCGCGAGCTTGAGGCGGTGCTCGCCCGCATCGACCGTGGGGCGAGCAGCTGGCGGCCCGACTCCGATGTGAGCCGCTTCAACCGGGCGGCTGCCGGCGAGTGGGTGGAGGTTGGCGATGACCTTCTCACCATCCTCAGAATCGCCCGCGAGGTGCATGCCGAGACCGCCGGGGCCTTCGACCCCACCGTCGGCCCGCTGGTCGCACTCTGGAGGCAGGCGGGCGAGCGGGGGAAGCCGCCGCAGCCCGATGCCCTGGCGGCTGCCGCCAAGCTCGTCGGGCTCTCACTGATCGAACAACGGCAGCCGCCGGCAGGGGCTGCTGCGCTGCGAAAGCGAAAGCCAGGCGTGGCTCTGGATCTCGGCGGCATCGGCCCGGGCTATGCGGTCGACTGCCTCGGCGAGCGGCTCGTGGCGCTCGGCTCGCAGCATCATCTCGTCGTGCTCGGCGGCGAGGCCCGCGCGTGGGGCCGGCAGGCCAGTGGCGAGCGATGGCAGGTGATCGTTCCCCAGACCGCCGGCGCCGCTCCCGCGACCCTCCCGCTGAGCCCGGGGGAAGCGATCGCCTTTGCCACCCCCAGACCTGGCCGATCGCCCATCGATCCTCGCACCGGTCAGCCGGTCGCCGCAGAGCCCCGCCCAGTGATGGTCCGCAGCACCAGCTGCAGCCGGGCCGACGCCCTCGCCGTCGCGGCCGCGGTGGGTGCAATGCCGCAATGACGCGGGCCGCCGCACCAGTCGATCCCAGCACGCTGCATCACTCAGGCAGCTGCGGCTCCACGTGATAGATGCCCGACAGCCGTACGAGCGTGGCCCGCACCTCGGCCTCTGCCGAGCCCGCAAAGCCTTCAATGACCGGCTCGCGGCGGGTGGGAAAGATACGATCGGTGATCACGGCCTCGCCATCATTGACAAACACCTCAACCGACGACCGATCGACGAGAATCCGGAGCCTGACCGAGCCGGCGATCAGCCGTGCCGGCGCCCGATGGCGTCCGGGGAAGGCCGGGTGAAAGCCCACGTTGCCAGATTTCGTGCGGTCGACATACACCGCGGCATCAAACCGGTCGAAGCCGATCTCGGTGTATTCGTCGTCGCCGGTTCGAATCCGCACGCCAGCCGAGCGGGCATCGGCAGGCTCGATCTCCACCTCGAGCACAAACGTCATGTCGTCCAGCTCGCCAGGCCTGGTGAGAGCGGCTGGCGGCCAGCCAGAAGCGGGCTCCAGCGTGCGGCTCCACAACTCCAGCAGACGGAGCTCCTCGACCGGCTGCTGGATCAGCGTGATCACCGCGGGCTCTTCCGTGTTGAAGGCCACCCGCTTGAGGGCCAGGCTGCGGGGCACCGTCATCGCCCCACGCCAGGGCGATGTGGGCACGAGCGACGTCTCCCAGTTGTTCATCCAGCCGATCCAGATCCGCCTTCCATCGTCGGCCGGGATGTTGTCCCAGCTGACAGGCGCATAGAAGTCGCGGCCATAGTCGACCCAGCGGGCTGCCTGCTCCGCCTGAAACTGCTCGCCATCGAAGTGGCCCACAAAGTATTCGCTCCCGCTTCCACCAGCGATCGCAC
This sequence comes from uncultured Planctomycetaceae bacterium, assembly GCA_937900985.1. Classification (GTDB taxonomy): domain Bacteria; phylum Planctomycetota; class Planctomycetia; order Pirellulales; family UBA1268; genus M30B53. Next base: position 5,261 of record CALCGM010000263.1, read on the forward strand.
CGCCGCCGATATCCACTTCAAGCACCCACCGCGACTCACCAGCAATCGCCTTGCCCTGCTCATCGAGCAGCGGCAGCTCAAACAGGTCGGGGCACTCCCAGTTGGGCTTGTTCAGGGCTCCCGCGGGCCCAAACCGGCTGAGCTCCGTCCATTCGGTGAGGTTGTGCGAGCCGTACAACACCAGCACCCGCTCAATCGCTCGCGAGACCACCATCACCCACCGCTGCGTCGGCTCGTGCCAAAACACCTTCGGATCGCGAAAGTCGGCAAGCCCTTCATCGAGCACCGGGTTGCCCGCATACGGCTTCCAGCTGCGGCCACGGTCGAGGCTGAAGGCAATGTTCTGCACCTGCCGGCCCGGGGCATGGCCGGTGTAGATCGCCACCATCGGAGCCTGCCCGTCGCTGCCGAGCCCCGATGTGTTGGCATGGTCAACGACGCAGCAGCCGCTGAAGGCCATTTCGGTGTCGGTCTCGGGAATCGCCAGGGGCAGATGCTGCCAGTGCACGAGATCTGGGCTGACCGCATGCCCCCAGCTCATATGCCCCCACTCATTGCCCGCAGGGTTGTACTGGTAGAAGAGGTGGTATTCACCATCGTGAAACACCAGCCCATTGGGATCGTTCATCCAGTTGATGGGCGGCGTGAAATGAAACTGCGGCCGCAGGGGCTCGTCGAAGGCATGCGGTCCACTCCGGTAGGCCTCCACCTGCTCGGCGATGTCAAATCGCGGCGGCGGGTCATTGCCTGTGGGCTCATCAGCTCGGAGCACGGCAACGGGCAACACCACCAACAGCGTCGTGAGCAGGGTCATTCGCACAGCAGGTCTCCTTTGCGGCCCAGTTGGCCGCTGGGTGTTGAAGGCTGCACGGAACGGCCACACGAAGCGGCATGTGTTCGCCAGCACTTCCCAGGACTTCATTGAGGGGCTCGGTCCGGTGCCGATGGCGGGTCGCCACCATCGGGCAGGTCGAGCACCTGCTTGTGTGCCACGAGTCGCGCACGCAGGTTTTGATAGGGAACGGCCTGCACAGGCACGTCCGCTGTGGCAGCGATCGCGGCGGCAACCCCCGCACTCTGGCCGATCGTCATCCAGGCGGCCTCAATCCGCAGCGACGACATCCCCACGTGGGTGCACGAGAGGGCCACAGGCACGATCAGGTTGTCGCACTGCTCGGGCTTGGGCAGGATCGCCCGATACGGGACGTGGTAGGCGTATCCCTGCTTCGGGCTGGTGCGTCGCACCGGGAAAATCGTCCCTTCGTTGATCACGCCACCGCCTGGGAGGGCGATCCGCTGGCAGTCGTGGGAGTCGATGGGAAACGACGAGATCGCGATCGCATCAGGCTTCTCGGGCGACTCGAGGATGTCTTTCTGGCTGATCACGTAGAGCCCCTGCATCCGCCGCGACTCGCGAACGTAGAGGGCCGGTGGGAAGTGTTCGGTGGCTGCGAACTCATCCTTGCAGAAGCCGAGCCGTGCAAACCGCTCGCGTGTGGCCCGCGGCACCGCCGGGTCGGTGACTAAGAAATGGATGAACTCCAGCGTGTACTGTTTGTGGGCCTCCCAGATCCGGCCACGCTCAGCCTCATCGGCAGCGTGCCAGTGCGCACTCCCTCCGACGAGGCCGATGGAGAACTGCCCGCCGATGGAGTTGTTGCCATCAAACTTTTTTCCTGGCAGCGGATAGAGGTCGAAGCCCACACGCTTCTCACCAGCAGCAAGGCAGCGACGCACCACTTCAAACCGCGCCGGATCGTACGCGGCTGGCTTTGGGATGGGCACCAGATTGGCGGGCTGATCGGTCAGGCAGAGCCGGAAACTGTAGGTCATCACGCTCGTGTCACCCGCCTCGTCGTCACCGCCATCGGTGGTGGTCACCAGAGGGAGCGGCTGTCCGGCAGCATCAAATCCGTCGATCGCCATGCGTGGCTTGGGATACCGCTTGCCCGCGAGTGATTCGTCGTAGTCACTGCGGCCTTCTCGGCCGATGGTCCAGTCGACGTCGGCCGCCGCCATCAGGTCGCCTTCGTAGCTGCCATCGACAAACACCCGTGCTGTGTAGGTTCCGTCTGCAGTGGCCAGCGCAGTGATGCGTGGGCCTTCCTTCTCCACGGCAGTCAACGGCTGCCTTGTCAGCAGGGTCACGCCAGCTTCCTCGAGCATCTGCCGCGTGACCCGCATCGCCACGTGGGGCTCAAAGGTCCACGTCGACTGATCCTTCAGAGCGGGATCGTAGGGAGCCGGGAGGCCGCGGCCGGTGTAGTCGGCGACGATGCGGCGGTGCCACTCGTCAAACAGCCCCAGCATGGTGCTGCGGACCATCTGGTTGGAGTCGCAGTGGCTCAGCCCGCCGGTGCTCAGCCCACCCACATGCCCAGTTGGCTCCAGCAGAATCACCGACGCCCCTTCCCGGGCAGCGGCAATCGCAGCACAGCATCCGCCGGGAGTCGATCCATACACGAGCACGTCGGCCTCGCGCTCAGCAGCACGAAGGCACTCTGCCGTGAACAGGAGAACGGTGGCGACGAAGCAGCGAAAGAGCAACGGCATGGTGCGGCGGATTCTCCTGTCGGCAGTCAAACAAAACACGCGTGTCTTCCTCACGCGGATCAGCGCGGGCCTTCCGCGTGGGCAGAGGCCTCGGTCGTGCCGTGCCCCTTTGTACTCCGAAGCCGTCGCCGCTGCAGACCCTGGGGCCGTGGCTGCGACGGCGTGCCGGGGGAACTCACGGGCGGAGCTTACGGGCGGAAGTGGAGCGACGCGGGAAACTGCATCGTGCCGCCAGCGACGCTGCAGGCATGGGAGGCGACCTGGATCGCCCAGGCGTTGATCCCGTCGACATCATGGCCTGCCAGCAGGCCGAGCATCATGGCCGCCGTGTAGGCATCGCCAGCGCCCACCGTGTCGGCAACAGCGACTGCCTGCCCTTCGCGGTCACTGAGTTGCCCGTCAACGAGCAGCATCGCCCCCTGGGATGAACGCGTGAGGGCGACGGCCTTGAGCTGAAAGCGATCGGCAAGCTTGCCCACCACCTCCGCCGCGTCTCCCTGGCAGCCGCAGAGCCTCGCCACGCGGGGCAGCTCGTCGTCGTTGAGCTTGAGCACGTTGCACAACTCCAGCGACTCGAGGATCACCAGATCGTCGTCGTAGGGAGGCCGCAGGTTGACATCGAGCACCCGCAGCGCGGATGGCGAAACGGCGGCCACAAACTGTCGGAGAACGGCTCGTGACTCGGGCCGACGCTGGCCGAGGGTGCCGAAGCAGACGGCCGAGGCCTGTGCTGCAAGCTCGGCAAGCTCGTCGTTCCAGGTGAGGTGATCCCAGGCAGAATCTTCCGCGAAGCGGTAGCTCGCCAGCCCCGCCGCGTCGACCTCCACATCCACGCGGCCCGTGCTCCAGCGGTTTCGCTGCACCGCTCGCACGTCGACTCCATGCGACTGCAGGGCCGCAAGCGCCTCGCTGCCAAGCGGATCCTCGCCGACGCCGCTGACCATGGCCACGCGAGCGGCGTCGCCGCCAAGCTCTGCGGTGCTGCAGGCCGCATTGGCCGGCGCGCCGCCAAACCGCGGACCGTCGGGAAACACGTCCCAGAGGATTTCACCAAGGCCTACGATCAGCTGCGTCATTTCACTCACTCCAGACGTTTCCGACTCTCGCCTTCGGTTGGGGCTTCAAGCCTCGCTGTGCCGAATCGCACGCGGCCAGCCAAGCCGTTCGGCTGCTTCTCCTCTCAGAAGAAGCCGGCCGCCGACCGATCCCCCTGCAGATCCTCCGTCGGCTGGTAGGCATGCACACCGCGGTCCCTGATCGGGCCATCCGTGGCCTGCGGCCGCCTCACTGTCGCCAACCGTGGGCCGAAAAATTTGTGAGCCCCGTGCTCCCGCCGAGATTGATCGCCCGTTCGCCCGCATCGGTGGCGTCGCTCACCTCCAAGGCGGTGAGAGAGGGTTGGGTGGCAGAGGATTGGGGCTCCATCTTATTTATTGGATCAGCTTGTTTATTGGATCAGCATTCTCAGCTGTTCTTTGTAAGCACCGAAAGCGGCATCCAGACTTACCAATGCCGCTTGTTGTTCGATGGCGGTCGCAAGAATCACACGGTCAGCGGGATCACGGTGATGTTCTGGCAGTTGAGCCGCACGCACGGCGACTGCGCGGTCGACCGGCAGACAACGCACACAAGAGTCAGCCAGCGCGAGTGCCAGCCAATCGTTGAGCGTGGGTTGGAGCTGCAATCGACCACGTCTTTCAAGCCAGGCGACCTCCCAGCAGGTCATGGCGCTGATGGCAAGCTGATCGGCACCCGAAATGTGTGAGAGGATTCGGGATGGTAAAGGGTTGACCTCAGGATCGACCCATCGAACCCAGATGTGGGTGTCGAGCACCATCATCATTGCAGCGCATTCCAGTCACTCTCAGGAACAGCAGGTTCGATGAGATCATCCATCATCTTGACTGATCCGGCGAGCTGTCGTGCGGGTCGATTGGGTTCCCTGTGGCCGTCTGCGGTCTCGGTTACAGGTGTGTCTTCCAGCAAAACCAAGACTCGCAAGTTCACGCCATCCGGCACGCCCGGCGGAAGCTGGATGACTTGGTGCTGAGCCGTGGTCTCAAATTCGATGGCTCGCATGGATGCCCCTTTTGTCGAGATTCATGAGGTCAGCGGAATGACTTTCAATGTCAAACTGGTGGCCGATTGTGAGTGAAGGGACGGCGGTCACAAACCGCACGCTCTGCTCGGTGAGATCATCCAACTGCGCCCTGACCTCCTCAGCACTAGTCTAAGGCAGGATTGTTATCTCATCCGGTGGCTCATCGATCAGAGCAGCGGGCGGATGGGAATGTGGCTGCCGAGCAAATATTTGCCCTGCTTGGCAGGGCGGCGTCGCAGACATAAAGGAGGATAGCCCGGTCAATGGCACTTCCGCAACGGTCTTCCGGCTCCCGGACCGCTCTTGGGCAGCGAGCGAGGTTGGGCGTTGCGGCCGTCTGGAGGCGGTTCGCCGTGCTGCCTGCACGTCATTGGTATCAGTAGGCATGCGCACCGCGGTCCCCGATCGGGCCATCCGTGGCCTGCGGTCGGCTCGCCTCGCTCCTCGGCTCTGCCAGCGGCTGCCCCTGGCCGTAGATCGGGTCTTCGTCCACGGTTGGCAGCTGGGGACGCCGGCCGTCGCTGGCATACCAGGCGTTGCGACGGAAATGAAAGCTCTCCGGTGCGGTGCCGGGGCCGACGTTGAGCCAGACCCGCACGCGGTCGTCGACCACAACGAGGTTGTCTTCAAACAGGCCGTCGTGGCACGGCCGCATCCGGGGGTCTTGGTTCTCCTGCAGGATTCGCAGCACCCACTTCGTCTGACCAACAAACGTGTTGTGGTGCACATGCCCGCCATCGGCCGTGACCCAGGCGACGGCCGCGGTGCCACCGACAAAGCGGTTGCCCGCCACCTCGACGTCGGCCGCCTCACTGTTGCCAACCGCGGGCCGAAAATACGCAAGCCCCGTGCTCCCGCCGAGATTGATCGCCCGTTCGCCCACATCGACAAACAGGCTCTCCAGCACACGGATGCTGCGGGATCCCCCTTTGATCTGCACGGCATTGGACTGCGAGAAGCCCTCGGCCCCCTCAAAGCGGCATCGTTCAACGCGGCCATCGTGGCAGCCAACGAAGTCGATCGCCGAGCCACCCCAGCCGCGAAACATGCAGTCGGCAATCACGAATGCGTCAACGCCCGACATCTTCAGTCCATCGTGATTCCCCTGCGGGCCGGTCTCTTGAACGGTCAGTCGTTCGATCCGGACATGATGCGACGGGCTCTCCGCAGACCCGCCGTCGTCGATGTTGAGGCCGTTGCCAGGAAAGCCTCGCACGACCATGTCGCGAAGCGTGACATAGCCGACATCCGAGAGATGGATCGACACGGTTCCGTGACCGCCTGCGGCCTCGCCCACCAGCTCCGGAGGATTGGCCGGATCAGCCCCAGCGATCAGCACAGGCTCATCGGCGGTGCCGTGCAGGTTTGAGCGGGCAAGGCTGCCACGGTAGGTTCCGGGGGCGATCAGGATCGTTGTGCCGGCCGAGGCCGCTGCGAGGGCCTCCCGCAACGCAGCGTCGCTCGCCACCCGCACCTCCGCGGCACGGGCAGACGGCACCAACGCAAACGAGAGCAGGGTCAGGAAAAACGCGATCGCATCTGGTCGAGTCGGGCGGTGTTGCATCTGTGGTCCTCTGAAAAGCCTCACTCGTGCGGCAGCTCGGCAATGATCCGCAAGGGGCCGCCGCTGCCTCCGTCGATCTTCATGGGAAGCGCCGTCACGAAGCTGCCTGCAGCCGGCAGCTGCTCGAGCGAGGCGACGTTTTCAAAGATCGGGATGTTGGCGGTGCAGAGAACCACGTGCGTCTCGAAGTGGGTCGATGGCCCGTCGTCGATGCTGGCGGTGTCGATGCCGACTGCCTTGATCGACCGCTCCTGGGCAAGCCAGGCTGCGGCCAGCGGCGAAAGCCTGGGCTCCCATGCAGCCTATCCCATTTCACACGCCACCGAATGCCCCGCAGCCCCCTACTGGTAGGAACAGAGCGGCTTGAACGGGACGGGTCCGCGGGCCGCGAAGCGGCTTGAACGGGACGGGTCCGCGG
>CALCGM010000264.1 GCA_937900985.1 uncultured Planctomycetaceae bacterium
CCAAACTCGCTCATCACACAGACGAGCGTGTCTTCCATCAGGCCCCGCTCGGTCAGATCGTTGACCAGGGTGGCGAACGGCCGGTCAAACTCGCCGAGCTGCTCGATGTGGAAGTCGAAGTTCTCAAAGTGCGTGTCGTAGTTGGAATGGTTGACCTGCACAAAGGGCACGCCCCGCTCGAGCAGCCGTCGCGCCAGCAGGCAGTGCTGCCCAAACTCATGGCTTCCGTAGCGGTCGTGGTCGCGGACGGATTCCTTGGTGACATCAAACACCTCCCGCTGATCGAGCAGGTCGAGGGCCTGGTCGTAGGAAAAGGTGTAGGCGTCGGTGTCGGCGGTGCGACGACGGCCAGCGAAGCGATCGTTGAAGCGGCTCCGCAGGGCCGCCCGGCGTCGATCGGCCTCGCCCGTGAGGCCCTCGGGCCGTGCGGTGTGTTCCGGTGGCTTGCCATCGTTCATGGCCACCCCGGCAAACTGCGGACCGAGGTAGGCGGCGCTGCCGGGCCCTGTGCCGGCCCCGCGAATCAGGATGTGGCCGGGGAGTGAGAAGCCCGCAGGGGTCGAGGTCTTCGCCACCACCGCACCAAGCGAGGGATAATCGAGCGGTGCTGGCTGATCGCGGCCGCTGATCATCTCCCGCTGACCGCGGCCGTGGTCGCCATTCTTCGTGTCGAGGCTACGGACGATCGAAAGCCGATGCATCTGCCTGGCGGTGTGGGGCAGCAGTTCGCTGATGTGGGTTCCCGGCACGCTTGTGGGAATCGCTCGAAACGGCCCGCCGGTGTCGGTGCCGGGCTTCGGGTCCCAGCTCTCCAGCTGGCTCACGCCGCCATGCAGGAAGACGACCAGCACCCGCTTGTTGCCGCTCTTCACCGCTTCAGCCAGGCCTGGCGTTGCCGCAAGCCCGCCACACATCCCGAGGGCACCGACGCCAAGGCCGCCGAGCAGGCTTCGCCTGGAGAGGGCATGGTCTGCACTGCGGCAGGCTGGATTGCTCGCCATGAGTGTGTCCTTTCGCTGAACGGTTGGAGCCGCAGCCCCAGAGCCGCGCTCAGTGGTTGAATCGAAACTCGCTACTCGAAAGCAGGGCCCAGATCAGTTCGGCAACAGCCTGCGGCCGCTGCTCAGCGGCCACCTCGAGGAAGCCGGCGACATCGGCCTTCTCAGCATCGCTTGCCGGACGCGAGAAGACGGCCAGGCAGACCTCATCGGCCGCAGCCCCCGGCTCCACAGCCAGCAGCCGCGCCGCCAGATTCTTACCGCTGGGGCTCAGCTCTCCCGACACCTGCGAGGCGTTGCCGAGGTAGAGCGCCTGGTTGAGCGTGGCCTGAAAGCCTTCGACGAGCGGGTCGGCGTAGAGCGCGTCAAAACTCCCAAGCACGCTGCCAGCCTGCTTGAGGAACGCCTGCTCGATTGCCTTCTCACGAGCCGCAGCCTTCTCCGCGTCGGCCGCCTCGGCCACCGACGCCGGCGGCTCCTTGTCGATCGTGGCGATTGCGGCCGCCTCCAGCCGAGCGAGGCCGCCGGTGGCCTGCAGCAACGAGAAAGCAAACTGATCCGGCGAGAGCGGACGCAGCCGCCCCACCTGCAGGTTGTCGGTCATCCGCTCCACGACAGAGGCCCAGAGGGTTGCCGCGGCGGGCGGGTCAGCCTCGGCGAGCGACGCCACGCGGAGCATGTCGGCGGCCAGTTCGCCACGCCACGCCAGCCGATCGAGCCGCTGCTGGCAGAGCACGAGCTGCCGCGTTGCGTCCTCTGCCTCGCGGGTGAGGTCGGCAAGCGTGGCCGGCGAACGTCGCGCCGCCACCTCCGCAAACGCCGCCCGCGCCGCCGTGAGCTGCTCCTCCGCAGCGGCCTTGTCTGCCGCCTTCTCGCCGGCGGCAGCCACGGCAGTCTCAAGGGCAACGGCCCTCGTCTCCTGCTCCGCCTCGAGCGTTGCCACGACACCGGTGACCGCCGCATCACCTGCCAGCAGCTGCGAGGCCCGCCGCACCTCCGCGAGCGCAGCCTCCACCGCTTCGGCCACCGTCGCTGCCGTCGTGCGGGCGGCCTCCGCCGCATCGGCAGCTTTGATGGCTTCATTGAAGCCCTGGCGGGCCTCCGTCCGCGCGGCAACCGTCGGCTGGAGCTCCACGTGGATCGCCCGCTCGGCATCATACGCGGCCTGCCGCCGCGCCTCGGCTGCGTCTGCCGCACGCTCAAGCGGCTCACGCTGCTGCGTCAACTCGGCCTGCTTCGCCTTGAGCGACGTCAGCTGGGTCTGAAGAGCGGCAGCATCGACGCTCTCCCACGACGGCGGCTCCACGCTCCGCTGATAGGTGTTCGACAGCACGATCCCCCGCACGATCGGCCGCAGCTGATAGTCGTCCGCGACAAGGGCCTCCACCAGACAGTCGAGCAGCAGCGGATGACTGGCAGGATTCTCAGGCCCGAGCCCATCGAGCGGATGCACGAGCCCTTGGCCGAAGAACACCGCCCAGAGCCGGTTGGCCAGGTTGCGGCGGAAGGTG